>CAWBCB010000073.1:0-8357 GCA_963787095.1 uncultured Cytophagales bacterium
TATGACTTCTTCATCGCATCCGTAACCAAGTCCTTTAAACACACTGAAGTCAGTCAAAGAACCATCTGTTGAAACTGTAAACTGTATGGTGACTCTGCCTTTAATTTGTTATCCGCGCTTGCTGCGGATATTGTAAACTGTTCTTTAAATATTTGTCATAGGCTCTTCTTCCGCCTTCTGGCTCGGCTAATTTTACAATAGGTTCACGATCAAAATCTGATTTAACGGGACTATATCCTGTTACAACCACTTCACTTAGTTGCGACACATCCGTTTCAAGATTTACATTAAGCTCTGATTGATTGGCTACTTTTACTTCTTCGGTTTGCAGGCCAATGAAAGAATAGACTAATGTTGGATTTGTTGAATCTGAAATTATTTGATAGTTGCCTTGCATGTCAGTAACGGTACCTATCGTGGTGCCTTTGATTATAATATTTACACCAGGCAAAGGAGTACCATCATCGGCTGAAAGTACCTTTCCTTTAATTGTTTTTTGATTGGTCGAAAAGCTTGAGGCAGCTTTTGATTGGAAACTTGTGCGGATTCTTTTTTGGCTGCCGCACGTCTTTCCTCAGCAACATTTACAGCCACAGGGCTTTCAGAAATTAATTCCGCTACTTCGTCCGTAGCTATTTTTTCTGCTTCTACATCATTTTTTTGTACAGGTGCACCAACACCGGCTACAGATGGTGCTAATTCTGGTTCACCTTTTTTTATTTCCTCAGAACCAATCACTCTGGGAAGATTTAGATTTTCTTTTTATCAGCTTTTGGTTTAGGCTCAGTTACTACTGCTAGTTGATCAGAATGATTTTTTATGGTATCAGAAATGGTATTTTCTTCACCTTTACTTTTTTTCTCAACTTCAGGTTTTTGTTGTGCGAGTTGTTGATTCTCTTTTTCGAGAAGGGGTGTGATTGAAAAGTAAACTGCAATTAGTAGTACGACTGAAGCTGCAATGCGCAAAGGCCACACCCATTTATTGTTTTGAATTTTGAGTTTTGATTTTTCTCTTATTGCAGTTTTTACGTAAGCAGATTTTTTTGAGGGTGCAGCTGATCCTGCTAATCCAAAAGTATTTTTTCGCGCTGAAGTTCGATTATTAATCTGAAGTTCGATTTCCTTTAGATCGTTTGTTAAGTTTGTTTCAGATATAGATTCAGTACCTTCTAGTGCATCAAATAAAAACGGATCGCTGAGTGCCTTTTTTTCAAGGCACTATCTCTTAGGGTCGATTCCCTGAGTCCAATATCGTCTTCCCACTTATTCATTTCGCTCCATGCAAATTCTTAATTCGTTTTCCATTTTGGATAAAGCTCTTCACTTTATTCATATCAGTCCCCGTAAATTGAGCAATATCTTTGTAGCACTTCTCTTGAAGGTAAAATAGTTGAACACATTCTTTTTGCTTATTCACGAGCGTTTCAATGCACTTTTCCAGCTTGGTCAAGTTTCCCTCCAATTGGGTTCGTCTTCTGGATGCAACAGGAGTCCATTTTCCATAACCTCGGGAGAAACTTGTGTGAATTTACCTTTTCTGGCTGGTGCAGAAAAGGTAAATTCACACAAGAATTTTCTCCCGAGGTTATGGAAAATCAACTGCTGTTGCATCCGGAAGACGAACCCGAATTGGAGGGAAACTTGACCAAGCTGGAAAAGTGCATTGAAACGCTCGTGAATGACCAAAAAGAATGTGTTCAACTATTTTACCTTCAAGAGAAGTGTTACAAAGACATTGCTCAATTTACTGGGTTTGATATGAATAAAGTGAAGAGCTTTATCCAAAATGGAAAACGGAATTTAAGAATTTGCATGGAGCGAAATGAATAAGTGGGAAGACGATATTAGAAGATACCATGCTGGGGAAATGACCCCTCAAGAGATGCATGCCCTTGAAAAAAAGGCACTCAGCGATCCGTTTTTATATGATGCACTTGAGGGTGCTGATTCTATTACTGAAACAGATTTTACGAACGATCTCAAGGAAATCGAACTTAAAATAAATAGTAGAACAACCGAACGAGAAAATAATTTCGGCTTTGCCGGTGCTGCCTCAAAATCTGCATATGCAGAAACTGCTGTATCAAAAAATTCAAAATTAAAAATTCAAAACAAATGGGTGTGGCCTTTGCGCATTGCAGCTTCAATTGTATTACTGATAGCCGTTTATTTTTCGATCACCCCCCTTCTCGAAAAGGAGAATCAACAACTCGCACAACAAAAACCTGAAGTTGAGAAAAGTAAAGGTGAAGAAAATACCATTTCTGATACCATAAAAAATCATTCTGATCAACTAGCAGTAGTAACTGAGCCTAAACCAAAAGCTGATAAAAAGAAAGAATCTAAATCTTCCCAAGTAATTGGTTCCGAAAAGATAAAAAAAGATGAGAAGGAATTAACAGCACCAGTAGCTGGTGTGCCTGCACAAAAGAATGATCTCGATGCAGAAACAGAAAAAATAGTTACCGAAGAAGTATCGGAATTAATTTCTGAAAGTCCAGTAGTTGCAGCTGAAGAAAAAAGAAAGGAAGTCAAAAAAGAATCCTCACAAGTTTCCCGATCAAAGGCTGCTTCAGGTCTTTTAAGTAATCAAAAATTAATTAAAGGAAAGGTACTTTCGGCTGATGATGAAACACCCTTACCCGGTGTAAACATTGTTATCAAAGGTACTACAATAGGAACGGTTACCGATATGCAAGGTAATTATCAGATTACCTCTGAATCCGCAAATCCAACCTTGGTTTATTCCTTTATTGGTTTACAAACTGAAGAAGTAAAAGTAGCCAATCAATCAGAGCTTAATGTAAATCTTGAGACGGATGTGTCGCAACTAAGTGAAGTGGTTGTAACAGGATATAGCCCCGTTAAATCAGATTTTGATCGTGAACCTATTGTAAAATTAGCCGAGCCAGAAGGCGGAAGAAGAGCCTATGACAAATATTTGAAGAACAGTTTACAATATCCGCAGCAAGCGCTAGACAATAAGATAAAGGGGCGTGTAACCATTCAGTTTACAGTTGCAACCGATGGTTCTTTGTCTGATTTTAGTGTGTTTAAAGGGCTTGGTTACGGCTGTGATGAGGAAGTCATACGCATGGTTAAAGAAGGTCCCAAATGGTCGCCTACTACAGAGGATAATGTAGCGGTTGAGAGTGAAGTGCGCGTGCGCGTAAAATTTGCATTGCCAAATTGATCAGTGGCATAATTACCTGCTTGAAAATTATGTAAGCGGCTACCACCTTTCCTTTCTCAAACCATTATTCTTTTTACATTTAAGGCTGCAAATACTACACTAACCTAAATACAAATGGCAAATCCTCTGTTTACAAAAAAACCAATGAGTGTTCTGATGCAGGAATCAGATAGTTCAGGGCACGGACTAAAACGGACGCTTGGAAGATTTAACTTGATTACACTCGGTATTGGAGCCATTATAGGAGCAGGCATTTTTGTGTTAACGGGTCAGGCAGCTGCTATCTATGCAGGTCCGGCCGTTTCCATATCCTTTATTGTTGCAGGCTTTGCGTGTGCCTTTGCAGGTCTTTGCTATGCCGAATTTGCCTCCATGATTCCCATTGCTGGAAGTGCTTATACCTATGCGTATGCCACCATGGGCAGATTAGTTGCATGGATTATTGGATGGGCACTTATACTTGAATATCTCTTCTCCGGATCAACCGTTGCTGTTGGATGGTCGGGGTATGTAGTCAACTTTTTAGATTCAATAGGACTCCACCTTCCCAGCGCTCTCACATCAGCCCCTATTGGATTGGATGAAACCAATAATCTTATACTCACAGGATCTGTTATTAATCTACCAGCTGTATTCATCGTGTTTTGTGTCACCATCTTGTTATTCCGAGGGATAAAAGAATCCGCATCCTTCAATAACATTGTTGTGATTGTTAAACTAACCGTTATCATCTTGTTTATTCTGTTGGGCTGGCAGTATATCAACCAAGACAACTGGCATCCTTTTATTCCAGATAACACGGGTACTTTTGGTCAGTTTGGTTGGTCAGGAGTGATGAGAGCTTCATCCGTAATATTCTTTGCTTATGTAGGCTTTGATGCCGTTTCTACAGCTGCACAAGAAGCTAAAAATCCACAACGAGACATGCCCTGGGGGATTTTAGGATCATTAGTTATCTGTACAATTATCTATATTATCGTTTCCCTTGTAATGACTGGAATTGCAAACTATACTGAACTCAACACATCTGCTCCCATTGCTGTAGCTATTGATAAAACAGATTTAAAATGGTTTAGCCCGCTTATTAAAATAGGAGCTATTGCAGGATTAAGTTCCGTTATTCTGGTTATGCTGATGGGTCAAACCCGAATTTTCTACTCGATGTCGAATGATGGATTATTTTTTAAGTCTTTTGGTAAAATCCATCCCAAGTATCAAACACCCTATATCGCAACGTTAGTTACTGGCGGGGTAGCGTTAACTACGTCAGGACTACTTCCCATTGGAATTCTTGGTGAATTAGTTTCCTTTGGAACCCTTCTTGCCTTCATTATTGTATGTGCAGGCATTTTAATTCTACGCTATGAACAACCTGAATTAAAAAGACCCTTTAAAACTCCTCTATTTCCGGTAGTTCCAATACTTGGCATTTTAAGTTGTTTGGGTGTAATGTTTTCTTTGAACACATTAATTTTAAAAATTGCGTTGGCCTGGATTCTGTTAGGACTTATCATTTACTACTTCTATGGTAGAAAGTATGCTAAGTACTAATGTTAATTGATTACATCATCGGTAATCGTAAGCGTTTGACCAGACAATTGGGTACGGTAACGGAGCAAAGGTCTCCATGCCGGCCCACCTGTTGGGTTGCCATCAGCAAAACCAAAACTTGAGTTACAGCACGTATCAATCATAAATAATCCGGAGCTATGCACATCTACGGTAGCACATGCTCCACTGGGCTGAAAGGAGCAATTGCGTTCATACGCATAGAAGGTTGTTGAATTAACCCGATAAATGATTATACCCCGCACACCACCCGAAATAGCCTTGCTTCCCTCATTCGTTTGTAAACTAAAATTTTCTGTCAAACTTAAGTTTATTACAATATCAATAAAAGGTTGAGTAGGAATTGGGTCATCACTGAGATCGCGATTACACGAAATCAGGATAATTAATGCGATCCCATATTTAGCTTTTCGAATATTCATAAAATCCTTTTCCTGATTTCCTACCTAAATGCCCTTCCGTAATTTTTTGAAACTGAATTTCGCTGGGTTTAAATTTTGATGCCTTCTCAAATCCTTCATAAACAGATTTGGTCACGGCATAATTAACATCAATTCCAATTAAATCCATTAACTCAAACGGCCCCATTTTAAAACCTGATGACTTCATCAAGCCTATCGATTACGTCATGAGAGGCTACTTCATCTTCCAACACTTTCAACGATTCGACATAAAAATGACGAGCCACTCGGTTAACGATAAATCCTGGTGAATCTTTCACCTCAACGGCAATTTTTCCAATGGTTTTAGAAAATTCTTTCATTACTGAAACGATTTCTTTGCTTGTCGCAGAACCGGAGATAACTTCTACCAGTTTCATGATGTGAGCCGGATTGAAAAAATGTAAGCCCACGCATTGTGCAGGGTTGGATAAAACAGAAGCAAGCTCTGTTATCGAGATCGAGGATGTGTTGGTAGCCAATATGGTTCTCCCTGAATTGGCATTCTCAAGTTCTAAAAATAATTTTTGTTTTACTTCCAGATTTTCAATCACGGCTTCAATCACCAAGTCAACGGTAAGTTCCGATAATTGATTAGCCTTTTTTATTCGCTTAAAGGAATCATCACTTAACGATTGAGTTAGTTTTCCTTTCTCTACTGATTTATTAAATGTCTTTTGAATGAGACCCAGTGCGGTATCGCAAAATCCTGAGTCGATATCGTAAAGCAAAACCTCGTATCCGGCTAACGCACATGAAATGGCAATCCCCTGCCCCATCGTGCCAGCACCAACAACGCCTATTTTTTTTATGTCAGTTACTTCCATAAAATGATTTTATCATTTTATAAGAATTAACCGAAAGCCAACTAATAAGCCGTCTTGAATTGTTTCAGAAAGCGAATATCATTTTCGGAAAACAAGCGAAGATCATTGATGCTATGGCGCAACATAGTAATTCGTTCAATGCCCATACCAAAAGCAAAACCTGTATATTCTTCGGGATCAATTCCGCAATGGCGCAGCACATTGGGATGCACCATCCCTGAGCCTGCAATCTCTACCCAACCTGAATACTTACAAACATTACAGCCCTTGCCATGACAAATTAAACAAGAAATGTCAATCTCGGCACTGGGTTCGGTAAACGGAAAGTAAGAAGGCCTTAATCGGATTTTTGTATCCTTACCAAACATCTCTTTGGCAAAATGATAAAGTGTTTGTTTTAAATCAGAGAAGCCTACATTCTTATCCACATATAATCCTTCCACCTGATGAAAGAAACAATGCGCTCGAGCTGAGATTGCCTCATTGCGATACACCCTTCCTGGCATGATCGCCCTAAAAGGTGGCTTGCGATCTTTCATCAATCGTATCTGCACATTAGATGTATGGGTGCGAAGTAGAATATCCGGATTTTTCTCGATGAAAAATGTGTCTTGCATCTCGCGTGCCGGATGGTTTTCGGGAAAATTGAGAGCAGTAAAATTATGCCAGTCGTCCTCTATCTCCGGACCATCTTCCACATTGAACCCTAACCGCTCAAAGATTTCGATAATTCTATATCGCGTAAGATTAAGCGGGTGATGGCTTCCGGTTTTATTGGGAGTGGTGGGGAGGGTGAGGTCTATATCTTCAGAAGTAGATAATGCCGTTGACTCAAGTGTCTCCTGTGCCAACTTGAATTTCTCTTCTGATAATTTTTTGAGATCATTCAGCGTTTTCCCAACTAACTTCTTCTGTTCCGCAGCCAACGTTTTAAGTTCCTCAAACAGAGAAGTAACGACTCCTTTCTTGCTGATAAACTGTAAGCGGTATTGTTCAAGATCTTCCTTCGTTTTAATTAAAAACGAGTTCACCTGATCCTCAATTGATTTAATTTTCTCTTCCATGCTTGATTCTTTTCAACTGGGCACGCTTAAGTCCATAATTAATACTTAAACATCCTGCTAAAGCTATTGAGATTATTAGCCAGTCCGGTTGTTTGCGTAAAAGTACGGCAATTGAAATAAAAAAAACACTGATAGCCGCAATGAATAAAACTGACTTTGCATGAGAAAATCCCAATCCAATGAACTGATGGTGAACATGGTTCTTATCTGCCTTAAAAGGAGATTGGAGTTTCCGCAACCTAACGATGATCACTCTTAACGTATCAAATATCGGGACAATCAACAAACAGACAGCTGTGCCTACTGAGGAGTTAAACTTAAAAGCATTTCCTTCAGGTAGAGCAAAGTTAATATTGATAAACTTAATAGTTAAGTAAGAAATCAATAAGCCAATCATCAGCGCCCCGGTGTCACCCATAAATATTTTTGAGGGTTGCCAATTAAAATATAAAAATGCCAAAAGTGATCCGCTAAACGTAAATGCGACAAGACTCAAAGGCATATTACCAATTTCAAAAAACCATACCCCAAGACATGTAAGAATAATACCACCAATTGTCCCGGCAAGTCCATCTAATCCATCAATTAAGTTATAAGCATTTGTTAGAATAAGAAGCACAAAAATTGTTAAGCCCATACTAACCACTTCGGGGAAAACGAACTCTCCTCCTACTCCATAAGTAGATTGAAGAATGGTTCTGTCCAAAAAAACCAGAACAAGTAGAGGAAGAAATTGACTATACAGTTTTTGTTTTGCTGAGAGTGCAAGAATATCATCGCGGAGACCAATTATGAACATAAGGGATAAGGCGATAAAGAAATACTTCATGCTAATCCAATCTTCTAGCGAAAGTCCCATCACCATAGTTAACACAGCCCCAAGAAAGATTGAAAGGCCGCCCATAGAGGGAGTGAAAGAAGAATGAATCTTATGACTACCTGAAGAGTCAAAAATTTTCCATTGTCTCAAAATCTTGATAAATACAGGGAAAAACAAGAATGAGATCAGAAATGAAATGGCGGTATAGAAAAGTATGCGGATGATGGAATTAAAAAGCTTTATCGCTCCCTCTTATTAAACTCACAACAGTAAGAAAAATAATTTTTATATCAAGCCAAAATGTCCAGTTTTCGATGTAATACCGATCTAACCGAACCCTATTCTCCATATCAGCTAATGTTTTGGTCTCCCCACGATAACCCATACATTGAGCAAGACCAGTGATGCCGGGTTTGACATAGTGGCGGGACATTAAGGAGGA
>CAWBCB010000074.1:0-11894 GCA_963787095.1 uncultured Cytophagales bacterium
TGCATCGCAAGCTGAATACCTCATCACAACAACAGAAAATTTATTTTTAATTCCAGAAGGGATAGATTACAAACAAGCGGCAGCAAGTCTAGAAGGGGCTAACTACGCTTATACCTTCATTCATAAAGTAACTATTAAACCTGGGCAACATATTCTTATAAATGGGGCAACCGGAGGAATAGGCTCCGCCCTCCTTCAATTTGTTAGGCAATTTGATGTTAAAATAACAGCCATCTGTGATACTAAAAACATTGAGTTAATTAAGTCCTTAGGTGCAGACAAAATTTATGATTACACGAAGGAAGATTTTACTGAGAGTAATGATACATTCGACTTCATCTTTGATGCAGTAGGCAAAAGCACATTTGGAAAATGTAAACCGCTGCTAAAAGAAAAGGGTGTTTATATATCTTCCGAGTTAGGGCCTTATTCTCAAAATCTTTTTTACGCACTATCAACATCTATTTCAGGAGCTAAAAAAGTAATCTTTCCCATACCCTATAGCAAGCAGAAAACGATACCCTATATTGTTGAGATGTTGAAGAAAGGAATTTTTAAACCAGTAATAGACCGGGAATATCAATTGGAAGACATCTCCAAAGCGTACAAGTATGTAATGACTGGAGAGAAAACAGGGAATGTTATTATTAATATTTAGGAACCAAGAAGATGAATCATCGAATTTCAAATGAAAAGTCGAATCCACCATATTGGACAAGAGGTTTTTTGAGATGGTATTTCTATTGGCGAACACAGAAAATAAGGAAGAAAGAACATGATCGACTAAAATCGATTGAGCAGGCAATGGAAACAATAGCGCTCGAGTTGGCAAAAGCTAAGGCCAAGCAAAATATTAAGCATCAGACTATCCTAAATTTATCATTGTACGTCCTAACTATTGAATATGACATGTCAGTAGTTAAACTAATGATACCATTTGAATTGGATAAATGGCACCAACGCTTTCTTGGAAGGCAAATGGCAGTTCTAATGTATGAATCAACTAACGATCTACTAAAGCTCTTGGGTAAAGAGTTCAGTTCTGCAATTAATCTATTGCATAATTTAGAACTTCAATCCCAATTAAATGAAATCCGGATGCAACTCAATGAATTTAAAAAGTCAAATCTTTCTGAACTCGAAATAATAAGAAATTTTAGTGCTGCTCATCGTGACAACGATGCGTTTGAACAACTTGTAGTAATAAAGAACCTTGATGTAAATCACTTACTCGAATTGGCTTCTCATTTTATGAAGCCAATCGCCAATTTAACCCCATGGTGCTCAAAGGTTATGAGTGTTTTAAAATAAAGACCGTTGGGCATCCTGAAACTTATAGTCCAAAATACAATACTTAGTTTCTGGTAACTATAGCCTCTCTATCCGGATTTAACTTGATGTAAGTAAGCTTGTAGGTAATCTCAGATTGGCCATTCATTTCCTTTTCCTCGCAGAGTCTCGCCTCGGACTCTGCGATTCGAGGATTTGAAAACTATATAAAAAAGTTTCAACTTGTAGATCATTGCGCGAAGACTCTGCGAAGAATTGAGAAACTATATCTATGGCATTCAAATTTGACAAGATACTGAATGGATTAGGCACTGTAATACAAAAAATTATAGATCGAAGTTCTGCAGAACTTGACAGGGGCTATTGAAAATATGATGACATCTAATCCGATGACTAGTTCCTCGTCACTAACGCCTCTCTATCTGGATTTAACTTGATGTAGGTAAGCTTGTAAGTAATCTCCGATTGACCATTCATTTCCTTTCGCACACCTTCTAAAATATCCTTCGCTTGATCGTAAGTAAATGTATAGGTAAGAATCTGGCCACGGGGTTCAAAATGTGTGTACACTAAAATATTAGCTTCCGTCATTCCGGTAAACTCGCCCCGCACCGAATAGGAAGGCAACCGATCTTTATCCAAAGAGATTTCCAAAAACTCGCGGCTTGAGCTACTCTGATCGCGCAAGATTGCTACTTTCGAATAGTTCTCTTTTCTAACCATGATTCGTTCACGCTCTGAAGAACTTAAGATTCCTTTTCCTTTTTTAATCACCACCACCGAAACAGAATAAATTCCTTCAATTGTTTTTTCACTGGAGGCTTCCTTATTCATATAACGTGTCATCAACTCATGAAAATCCACTTGTTCAAAGGGATATATCTTTCGGTTTTGTTTGATTTGATAAAGCTTCTCCATGGAGCAAGAGCTTACAACCAAAAGAAGTAGTGAATAAATTATTAGCTTTTTCATAATCTCCAGATTAATTAATCAACCTCAAAAAACTATATCGGCATACTCACCTTTTGCACACGTGCGGCACGAAAGCCGTCCTTTAAGCGCAGTAGGTTTAAACAGCGACTTGCCCATTAACATTCGCACGCATTCCTGAATACCTTCTGTAATGCTCGGGTGCGGATGCACACATTCTGCCAATTCCTCAATTCCTTTATCCATCGAAATAAGAACTGCCACAGCCTGTATCGCACTACTTGCATGATTGCCCACCACCTTCATACCTAAAATCTTCATTTGGTCATCGTTGGTAACTAACAATTTAATAAACCCTTGGGTGTTACGCTTGGCTATCGCTCTTGAAATTGTGCTGTATTCAAGGGTTACTACCTTATAATCAACTCCACTTTCTCTGGCTTGTGTTTCATTCATCCCCACTCCTGCTACCTCAGGATTTAAAAACATGATGGTACTTATGTTTTCATACACAAGTTTACGATCAGGTTTACTAAACATTCTTTCAACCGCGTATCGAGCTTCCAACTCACCCACGTTTACCAGTGAAATATCGGCAGTCAAATCGCCCACCGCATAAATGTTAGAAACATTTGTTTGAGTTTCATTGTTATCAATGCCTCGTTTGGTGATGTTAATCCCTACTTCTTCGCTAATCAAGTTCTCGATGTTGGCAACCCGCCCTACTGAAACCAAAGCCTTTTCTACATTAAAAGTTTGCTTACTTCCATCCGTATATTCCAATTCATACTCCACCCGCCCGTTAATAATTTTCATACTTACAAGCCGGGAGTTTCTATGAATCAAAACTCCTTTGTTCTCCATGTTTCGTTCTACAATTTTTACTACATCTTCATCTTCGAAAGGAAGAATTCGATCACCTTTATCAATCAAATGAACTTTCGTTTTACCAAAGCCACTGAATATAGTCGCGTACTCGCAACCAATTACCCCCGCTCCTACAATCACCATGCTCTCCGGAAAATCGTCAATGTCTTCTATGCCTTCACTCGTCAGAACAATCTTTTCATCAATAGGAAGTTCAGGCAAATTTCTAGGTCTGCTACCCGTAGCTAAAATAATATTCTCGGCATGAACAACTTCCTTACTTCCCGATAACAAAATTTCAACTTCATGCTTGCTGATGACTTTTGCTTCGCCCTTTCTATATGTCAATAGATTGGCGTATGAAGATGAGTTCAGTTGTTGCAGGTGTTCTTCCAGTAGGTTCTTCCGCTCAAGTACCGCTTTACGAACTTCACTTTGGATTTCTTTAAAACTGATGGAAGGTTCCTGAATATTATAGCGTTTCAGATTTTTACGAAAGGCTGACGCCTCGCGGGAAAGTTCCCACCAGGTCTTTGATGAGAGTGCTCCATTAGTGACTCCGGCACCTCCCACCTGATTTTTTTCAATCAATAAAGTTTTCTTTCTAAAATCAATTGCACGCATAGCCGCTGCATAACCAGACGGACCCGCACCGATAATTACCAGGTCAAATTTTTCCATAAACAATTAAAGCCATAAACTGCTTTACAAGGTACAATTTCCTACTAAGGAATCAAGGCAAAAAATGCCACGAACCTGCCTTCCGTCAGACAGGTACACCGATATTCTACACTATGGAAATAGCAACAAAAGCTAACTTGCACGCTAAAAAATCAGAAGGTGAATTTTGAAGATTCCTAAGGTTCGAAAACAAAAAGCTTTAATTTTGAGCATTTGATGTAACTTATATTTGCCAGACTTTATGATTGATCAACTAATAGAATGGGATAAAGAACTGTTGATCTTCCTAAACAGTTTTCATACCCTCTGGCTCGATCCGGTTATGTTACTCATAACCAAAACTTTCTTCTGGTTACCGCTTTATGCTTTTTTGATTTATCTCATGTTTCGAAACTTTAAAAGAGAAACTTGGTTTATCTTAATCGGTGCTGGTATCACCATCCTACTCTGCGATCAGATTACCTCTACCTTTATGAAGCCTTTCTTTGCTCGTTTGAGGCCTTCTCAAGACCCTTCTATGGCAGGATTACTGCATCATGTTGATAATTATAAAGGTGGCTTGTACGGTTTTGCCTCCGGGCACGCAGCCAACACGTTTGGCGTTGCGCTATTTGTTTGGTTAACGTTGAAACCAGTTTATAAATGGATGTGGGTAATCTTTATTTGGGCAGCTTTAATGACCTATACACGCATCTATCTGGGCGTTCATTTTCCTGGTGATATTATCGTTGGCGCTACAATAGGGCTTGGCTGCGGCTGGATTGGTTTTAAAGCATCTTCTACACTAAGAAAAAGAATCTCACTTCCCTAACAATCGCTTTACATACTTGCCTATTATATCAAACTCAAGATTGACTGAGTCACCTAATTTAATGGATTGAAAATTAGTGTTTTCATAGGTATAAGGAATTATAGCAACCATGAACTCGTTATCCTTACTATTAAAGCAAGTAAGACTCACACCATTAATCGATATTGATCCTTTTTCAACTGTAACATTTCCTAATCCAGAATCATACTTAAACGTATAAAGCCAACTTCCTTGCTCATCCTTAATAGAAGTACAGGTTCCAATTTGATCCACGTGACCCTGCACCACATGGCCGTCAAAACGACCATTGGCAATCATACACCGTTCAAGATTAATGATATCTCCTGATTGTACCTTATCAAGGTTTGATTTTTTCAGGGTCTCGTCAATGGCAGTAACCCAATGTAAATTTCCTTTCACCTGTGTGACTGTAAGGCATACACCATTATGCGAAACACTTTGATCCACTTTTAATTCGCCCCCAATTTTACTTTCAATACAAAAAGTTTTGTTGGAACGATCTTGCTCTACCTCCTTAACAATACCTAGGGTTTCAATGATGCCTGTAAACATACTTTCAGAATGTATGCAAAAATAGCAAAAGAGAGTTGATACCTAGTCAACAAGGTGAATCCAGCCTTTAATACTTTTGTATTTGTTACTGGTATCAAGAACATCAAAGACTACTTCGGCAGAGTAATAGTAAACTCCACTGGGTAACACTGATTTCGCCAGCACGGATATGCGATGCTCTCGCTGAAAAAGGAATTAATAGAAAGAGAAAATACAGTATAAAACCATACCTGCTTTTCATGAAATAAATTTTACAAGTAACGCCTCAGATTAAAGAAAATTACTTTTTGCGAATTTCGGCATTTACTTTCCTTTAATCCACCGCATTTTTTCTGGCCTTACCGTTAGTCACTTAATGTCAAAAGGTGGGTTTAAATGGTAAAAATGAAGGTTTTAAGAAATATGGTTTATTTTATAAACTTATTTATAATAATAACGTTATTTGCAATATGGAAACAAAAACAGAAAATCTAACCCCTCAGGAAAGTCTTGACCTAATCACAAAAATGATACGTCAAACACAGAGTAACTTGACCCATAGTAGTTTCTATTTCCTTTTATGGGGTTGGGTAATTGCATTCTGTAATGCAGGGATGTATACATTAATAAAATTCACAGACCTACCCCACCCGTATGCCATTTGGCTTATTACCATTCCAACCTGGATTGTTACTATGATCTATGCAAAACGTCAGGGGGGTTCATCACCCAACCGAACGCATCTTGATAAAATAAGTATGTGGCTTTGGATTGCACTCGGAATTACAATTTGTCCTGTGTTGGTATTTGGCAGTCAGATTAATTGGTTAGTCAATGCAACTATTCTACTACCTACTGGCCTTTGCACATTTGTATCAGGAATCATTCTGCGATTCAAGCCTTTGGTTTTTGGAGGCGTTATTTTCTGGATCGCGGGAACGCTTTGCTTCATAGTTAGTCCAATTGATCAACATCTGGTAGGCGCACTGGCTATGATTTTTGGATATCTGATTCCTGGATATATGTTGCGATCAGGTAATAAATAATAACATGTTAAAAGACCTCGATCCATTATTACACTCTCAGCTCAGATTAGGTATTATGTCACTTCTGATCAGTTTGGAGTCTGCTGAATTTACTTACCTGAAGGAAAAAACAAACTCTACCGCAGGTAACCTTAGCGTACAGTTAGAAAAACTTTCGGAGGCAAACTATATAGAAATAAAAAAAAGCTTTAGAGGTAAACGACCCTTAACAACCTGCACTATTACAAAAAAGGGAATAAAGGCATTCGAAGAATATGTAAATACCTTGAAACAATACATTGGGAAATAATTCAGCAACCATAAATAATACTAAAAATGAAACTGTACGTAACACTTGTTTTTATTCTTGTCCAGATCACCAACACATTGGCTCAAGACCAAAGCCACACAAACCGTGAACAATTGACTCCCCTGCGTTACTTTATTGGCAATTGGAAAGGAACTGCAACAATAAGGAAACAGGATGGGATAACCATCAAAGTGAATCAAGAGGAGAAAGTAACCTGGCAATTAGATAGCTTACTTCTCAACTTTGAAGGAATTGGAAAAGACCCCGTTACGAATAAACAAGCCTTCCATGCTTTTGCTTTGGTTTTCTACAATCCCGACACGAAACAACTAGGAATGAAATCCTTCACAAACGAGGGACTGCAAACCGATGCTTACTTTACGGTTGTCTCCGAAAACAAATTCGAATGGGGTTTTGATCTGAAAGAAAACAGAGGGAAAATTAAGTACACAATAACATTATCTCCAAAGGATAAAACCTGGTTTGAACAAGGTGAGTTTTCACCCAATGGCAACCAGTGGTATCCTTTTATAACAATGAATTTAATAAAGCAATAATCGGATAAGTATGTCAAACTACTTTTGCTAATTCAGGGTCCCAGTTAACAATCGTTTTATCAAAGTAGCTTTTGTTGGTTGCTAATGCCGGGCCGGCCGCTCTCATGCTAAATATTGCGTCTTCTTTTATAACTGCCTTTTCGCGAATGCCTTTATAGAAATTTACATGGTGATCTAAGTTGGCACTGTATCCTTTGGGCGCTTTGAATTCAAGATCGGACGTACTCATAGTAGGTGCGCCTTTTGGATATTTTGCTTTGTACCATTTCTCGTATTCTTTTTGCTGACTTTCAGAAAACGTTTCAAAAGAATCCCAACCTCCATATCCTGGTTCATCATGAATTTTATGATGAACCACTTTTACTGCGTCCCAACCCATATCAATGTATCCATCGGTTCCTATTAACCGAAGTCCCTCACCCCGCTCACTTCCATCAACAAAATTTACGCGCATCTGCAAATTAAAGGCAGCATGTTTAGCCGATGCAGCATAATCATAAACACCTAAAATAACATCTGGCACATCGCGGCCATCTTTCCAATACCGCAATCCGCCAGTTGCTAAAATACGATTCGGACCATGCGAGCTTGTTACTGCATGAAGCGCAGAAAACAAATGAACAAAAAGATCTCCAGCCACCCCTGTTCCATAATCCTGATAATTTCTCCATCTGAAAAAGCGAACCGGATCATACGCTCGCTTGGGAGCATCTCCTATAAAGTTGTCCCAGTCAACTGTACCGGCATTTGCATCCGTTGGAATTGAATACTGCCAGGCACCATTGGCACTATGCCGATCCATCCAGGTCTCCACCATGACCAAATCGCCAATTGTTTTTGATTCAAAAATCTCTCGTGTCTTTTCCGTTACAATTGAACTTACGCGCTGACTTCCTACCTGAAATACTTTTCCGGTTTTCTTTTGCGTGGCAATTACCTCGGCTCCTTCATCCAGCTTATGTACCATCGGCTTTTCGCAGTACACATGCTTTCCTTTATTCATTGCTTCAATCGAAATTCGGTCATGCCAATGATCGGAAGTAGCAATGATCACAGCATCAACATCTTTGCGATCGAGAATCTCCTTATAATTTTTTGTTACAAACAAATCCTTGCCATACATTTCCTTTGCGTGATCCAACCGGCCGGTATACAGATCGCAAACTCCCACTAACTTCACCCCCGGGACTTGAAGTGTCCAGTGTGCATTATTAAAACCCATTATACCCATTCCTATGATCGCCACATTAACCTGATCATTGGCGCCATATCTCTTGCTCTCAACTTTTGGAGCGTCCAGATAAAATGATTTACCAGTTCCTGCCAAGACAGCCGGTGCAAGCGAAGACACCAATGCCGTTCCGGCTACTTTTTTAATAAAGCCCCTGCGTGAAGATTTTAAACTAGTCATAGCGAAATTGATAAAATTAAATTATTAGTTATCAATAAATTATGGAACGCCATTTTCCTAAAGAATTTTGGACTTCAATTTCTGATGCTCCTTTGGGAATCATCAACTTTCTTGTTGATTGTGACAAATAGCCGGATCCGTAATAAAATTCCATTTTTTGAACTTTACCATTAGCCAGTTTGAACTTAATTGAGGTATCTAATCCCTCGGGACTAAACTCAATTTCATCTTCTTTCAATTTTGAATTAAATACTTTTAGACTATCCAGATTTTGTGTGGCAATAATTAAATAACCTTTTACAGATGATAATTTTGCCAATCCTTTCCCATCTCCATCTACAAAAAAGCCACTTTTAGTGGATGAAACTTCGGCAAAATTTCCTTTGCCATCACCTAATAAAACCACGCCCGTAAAAGCATCATACCTGCCTGCAAACACTTCATTGCCATAATCATTGCCTACCATTACTACATCCAAAAAACCATCATTATTAACATCCATTACAACTATTCCATTGACAGGCGCTACTTGCGTAAGTTTTGGAAGAGGGATTAATTCAAAACCCATTGCCCCGTTATTCTTTAGTAAACTAGTTTGCATGAAATTGGCCATTAACTTAGTACCTGTAGTAAGCTCAGACTCAGTCAGCAAATCATTAATTGTAGCCTTTCCGAAATCTCGGTAACTCTGAAAGCGCTGTCTAAAACGTGGACTCTGCGCATTCAATTCATCCCAAAAATGAATTGGATATTCAACCATTTTGCCAAATTCATTTTTAAAGTAACATGTTAATATTGCATCTGTACTTCCATTGCCATCAACATCATTTGCATAGATGCGTAAAGGTTGATCTTCAGATGCATGGTAGTAATTATTTAACCCTAAATTCCCTACCACATAGTCTACGTCACCATCTTGATCAAAATCACCTGCCGCAATACTGTTCCACCATCCTTTTTTGGTATCAATTTCAAGGCTTTCAATTTTAACAAGTTTACCCTTTGTATTTTGATATATTTGAATTGACATAAATTCACCCACAAGAATTAAATCCGTTTGACCATCGTTGTCATAGTCTGTCCAAATGCCATCAGTAATCATACCTGCCTGCAGCAATTCAGGAGCTATTTCCGTTGTCACGTTCTCAAATCTTCCATTTATATTTCTCAGAATAAAACTCTCGGCTGGCAATGGATATCTTCCAGGAATAACCCGACCCCCAACAAATAAATCTAGATCTCCATCATTGTCATAATCGGCTGCGCGCACGCACGAAGAATTAATTCTTAATTTCGGAAGTGCCAGCGTATCAAGTGCAAACGCACCAGAGCCGTTATTTATGTATAGCTCATCTTGATAATTGGCGTGATTAGGTTCCCACTCAAACCCACCGTGTGCCTTATACAAATCTAAGTCACCATCATTATCTGAATCAAATAATAGAAGCCCTTCATCATCAGCCTTACTTGCTATTGGCAAGAAATTCTTAGATTCTACAAAAGCTCCATTTACATTTTGAAGGAACAAAGTGGTATGATAACCCGTTGAGCCTCCTATTAAAAAATCGTCAAGCCCATTTCCGTCAACATCTCCAACTGCAATACCAGGACCATACTGTGAAAATTTATGTGGAATTGTTCGCTGAATATTAAAATCTATAATGTCATTCTCCTGATGATTGAATTTTGGAATACCTTCGGTATTTGAAATATTATTAAAATACAGATCAGTAACATGTTGATTAATGGATTTAGTATTGACCGCATCCACTGAATTAGTATAGTCAATCGTAATTTGCTGATCAGCCTTTAAGTCTCTAATTAATTGTGTCTTATTGTCCGGCCAATAAATCCTAAGACTATCAATTATGCTTCTTTCACCCAAACCGATATGAATAAAATCTTCAACACACGAGATATATCCTTTATAAATGGAGTGATCAAAATATTGAACAGTTCCATCACCAAACCAAGCGTAAATTCTTGATCCCAGACCAGACCTGTTATTCAATTCACCTTTCAACTTAATCCTCACATAGTGATTCGTTATTTTTTTATCTTTCTTATAGAGATTATTTTCATAAAAAAATGCTTTGTCATTTATGTTATTAACGACATAATCCAAGTCACCATCGTTATCGAAGTCTGCATAGGCAGCACCATTTGAAAATGAGGCAACATCCATTCCCCATTCTTTTGTCACTTCATTAAAAGAAATTCCATCCATGTTTTTATAGGCTTTGTTTGGAACCTTTACAGCAGGAATAGCATCTGACAAAAACATAGGAGTAGCAACCGCTCCAGCTGCTCCACTCCTAAAATTTGTAAAATCTTTATCTGTAATATCTTTTGGAAAGCCATTTGTAACCATCAAATCCTTTAGGCCGTCATTGTCAAAATCAGCAAATAAAGTTGACCAACTCCATTCTGTTTGATGCAAACCCATCATCTGCCCTACTTCGCTGAATGTCCCGTCTCCATTATTCAACTGAACCATATTTCTTATATATTGATGCGCATAATTATACTGTCTATTATTTATATAGGAAGTATAACTGACACCACTGATTACTGTCTTTCTTCTCAAATTACCATCAGGGAGCATGTCTAGCGTCATAATATCAGGCAATGCATCATTATTGATATCAGCAATGTTATTGCCCATTGAAAACTGAGATTGATGCTTAATGAAGTTATCAATCTCATTGGAAAAGGTTCCGTCACCCTTGTTGATATATAAAATATCATTCGATATGTAATCATTGCTTACATAGATATCGGGTAAACCATCTTGATTTAAGTCTGAAATGGCTAACCCCAATCCATAACCTTCATAAACAATGCCCGCCTCGTTAGAAACATTGGTGAAAGATCCATTACCATTATTACGATATAAACGATCTGTATTTAATGCAGAACCGTCCGTTATTTTATGTCTGTAATTTGTTGGTGCACTTGCCTCAATCATATTTGTTAATATATACAAGTCAAGATCTCCGTCTCCATCATAATCAAAAAAAGCTGCATTAGAACTATACCCAGTGTCAGCAATACCATAGGAAGTCGCTTCATCAATAAAAGAAGGTATTCCATTCGAGTCAACGCCTTGATTTACATAAAGAATATTGGCGCGAAAAGAACTGTCTGGGGAAATTGTTGCACACAGATAGATATCCAAAAGTCCATCTTGATTTATATCAACGACAGCTGCTCCAGATCGCCACTTTAGTGAATCCAATATGTTAGCCTGAACTGTAACATCCTCAAAGGTCAAATTACCCCGATTAATAAATAATTTACCTGAAACTAAATTTCCGCCAAAGTATATATCACACAAACCATCATTATTAAAATCAGCGGCAACAACGCCTCCTCCATTATATACATATTCTATATTAATAATATTTATGGAATCGCTTGCGAGGACTTTATTATTGAAATCTATGCCCGTTTTACTACT
>CAWBCB010000075.1:0-15879 GCA_963787095.1 uncultured Cytophagales bacterium
CTATCATCAGAAATTTAATTTCCCGAACGGACTTCCTAAAATTCATGAACATGATGGAAAGCCTGCACAAGGACTTGGGCTTTTTTATGAAGGCCGACTCGTAACTTTTTATTCATTCGAAAGTGACTTGGGTAATGGTTGGGAAGATCCTCGCATCCATAACGATCCCGAAGAAAAGCGTCAACAAGCCCTAAAAATGGGCGCCAATATCCTCTCCTATTGCTTTACAAGTAATTGATTTATAGGCATCTAATAAATTTGTTTAAAATCGTATTGACTTTTATAACTAAGTATTTAGTTTTACAACGTAATCAATAGTTGAACTATGAAAGAACTTACCAAAGCCGAAGATCAGATTATGCAAGTGTTATGGAAGCTTGAAAAAGCATTTGTAAAAGACATTGTTGAACAACTACCAGAACCCAAGCCTGCCTACAATACAGTATCAACCATTGTAAGGATTTTAGAGAAGAAAGGATTTATTGGCTACAAAGCGTTTGGCAAAACACATGAATACTTTCCGCTTATCGCGAAAGAGAAATACACTCGTTTCTATCTGAACAACATGATGACCGGATATTTCAATGGATCCTTTCAAAACCTTGTTTCCTTTTTTGCAAAAGACAACGGAATGAAAGTTCAGGAAATCGATCAGCTTGTGAAAGAACTCGAAAAAATTAAAACCAAGAAACCATGAATACTTTCTTGAATTACTTAATAGAGGCAAACCTGGGGTTGATATTCTTCTATGCCATCTACTGGGTGGTACTTCAAAAAGAAGATCAGTTTACATTCAAAAGGACCTACTTGCTTGCCAGTGTAGTCGCTTCCCTTTTGTTTCCATTCTTTACAATAGGTACTTCTACCCCACTAATTCCCTCACTTAGTCAAACAGCGGCCGTTCAATGGTTACCCGAAATAGTTATTTATGCCAATGGTAATGTAAACCCAGAGTTAAATTCATTTCACTTTAATTGGAGTTGGATTACACTTGCCTACCTGATTATAGCAGCTTGTGTCTTTATTTTATTTCTAATTCGAATATTTTCTTTAATTACACTTTTCAAACGATCTACGCATTACACTTGGAAAAATTACACAGTTGCTGAATCTGACAAAGTACAAGGTGTGTTTTCGTTTTTCCATTTCATCTTTCTAAGTCCTGGAGAACTTTTAGCTGAAACCGAGAAACAAGAAATTCTTAGACACGAAGAAGTACACATTAAGAAATTACACTCCATCGATATTATCCTGATGCAATTGTTAAGCATTGTGTTTTGGTTTAACCCGATCATCAGGAGTTATAAGAAATCCTTCGTTCAGGTTCATGAGTTTGAAGCCGATGCGCGCGCGGTGGAAGGTCATGATGTGGACGAGTATTGCAGCCTGCTGGCGAAAGTTGCTTTACAAAACAATGGATATGTACTCGCCAATCACTTTACAAATTCCTTTACCTTAAAACGAATTACTATGATGAAAACTGTTAAGAAGAAAAATAAAAAACTGGAAAGTAGTGGCCGCGGCTTTTACCCTACCCTTATTCTTTTTTGTGGTGGCGTGTCAGGATCAGGTATGTTAATGAATTCAAACAGTTACGCTTTCCAAGTGTCTGCCAATTATCCCGCGAAGGTCAAATCTGCACTGATCAGATCTAAACAACCAGTATCCAAAAGCAGAATTTATTGTACTTGGAAGGTGCAATGATGAAGTGCATAAATTAGTATGGAACAGATCCAGTCCTGATCAAAATATGGTGATGGGCTCTTTCGATTATCCAGATCGGAAGATGACTGGTGTAATTACTGGAAAAAGGTGAGCAACAAATAGGATTCAAGATATAACTGTCGGGGTGAAGTTTTCTATTGTTGAAGGAATCTGCAGAACCCAAGGGAGGTATGACAGAATTTACAAATATGTTGCAGCCAAACTCAAATTATCCTGAACAAGCTAGGAAGAAAGGAATTGAAGGAAGAGTTTTTATTGAGTTTATTGTAAACACCGATGGATCAGTTTAGATCCACACGTACTTAAAGGAATTGGTGCTGGTTGCGATAGGAAGCAGCAATAAAAGTAATGGAACGCTCACCAAACTGGATTCCTGGAAAACAACGTGGCAAAATCGTTAGACAGAAAATGGTTATTCCAATAATCTTTAGTCTCAGCCAAGGCAATCAATTTTCTATTGAAAAACCTCAAGCAAAGAATGATTTTGAGTTTCTGACAACAATAAATAAAACTACCGTTAATGGTATGACCCATTTAAATGGTGTTGTTAAAAATATTGATGGCATCCCACTAACTGGAACAAATGTAATAATCGAGGCAACTACTACAGGCACGGTTGTGGCACGAGATGGGACTTTCACTCTTGTCTCTCCAACAAAATCAGGTAACCTTATATTTGCTTTGTTGGATTTAAAACAAAAATTGTCACCTTTAGTGAACTAAAATGAGGAAGTCCCCAACTACTATTTCCTGTAATTGGGGACTCCTTTATTTAAATACCTCCCAACACCTCTTCCAACTTCTTATCCAAAGCAGATCCGCGCAAATTCTTGGCAATAATTTTTCCTTGCGGATCAACTAAGATTGAAAAAGGAATTGCACTTATGTTGTAATCTTTGGCAGCTTGTGAATCAAAATATTTAAGATCAGACACGTGTGTCCATATTAAGCCGTCTTCAGCAATGGCTTGCATCCAATCCGCTTTTGTGCGATCGAGCGATACTCCAAACACTTCAAAGCCTTTGTCTTTAAATTTATGATAAGCCTTCACCACATTCGGGTTTTCTCTGCGACAAGGCCCACACCACTTTGCCCAGAAATCTACCAGACACATATTTACCACGTAAAGAAGAAAGCGCTATTGTTTGACCATCGGGATTGGGTAGTGCTATTTCGGGTGCCGGTTGACCAATGGCAGTAACTTTCATTTTTTCAACCATATCGGTAAACTCTTTTGTATAGGTTGAACTTGGCCATGCTTCTTTAAACTTCTCAGCAGAAGAAACATAGAGGTCAAAATATTTATCCTTATCCAATAAGTTATTTTGTTGAAGCAGATTCATTAACCCGAGCGACACAGGCTGGCTCCTCAGTAATTCAGCCACTTCATCATATCCTTTATCCAGATTGCGCATGTAGTCACTTTGCAACTGAGCGATGCGCGCCTGGTCATTCATAGAGGAAGCTTGAGAGAATTCAGTTTGGATTCTTGTCATGTCCGCGGAGTTCTGCACTCGGTTCATTAGGTTTTGAACATCTGTGATCAAATTCTGATCGGGAGAACCTACAACCTCTGCAAAGCCATTTTGATTATTTCCGTCAACGTTTATTTCAAGATCAGATTTATCAAGAATAAAATTGAGCAATTGTTTGTTATAAAAATTGATCTGATAATAGCCCGGCTCTTTAATTCGAAGTGTTTTCTCATAGGTATAATTTCCTTTTAATTTAATGGTGTCGTTCTGTGCAGATTCGTCACGACTCAACTTTTGAATGGAAATCTCTCCGGGTTGCGGATACCCTACTTTACCTCGAATCGTTACGTCCCACCCCTCTTGCTTTTCAGTCTTACTACAACTCAGTGCTAAAACTGAAGCCATCACTACAACAATAATTTGAACACTTATCTTCTTTATATTCATAACTTTCTATCTAACTCAATTTCTTTACTAATAATTCCGTTGTCACTTTGGGGTCTGCCTTTCCTTTCGTGCGCTTCATCACTTCGCCCATAAACATAGTGATAATTGCTTTTTTTCCTTTCTTATATTCCTCCACCTTTTGCGGAAATTCTTTAATCACTGCCTCCACAACGGGCAAAATTGAATCTTCATTGCTATCCTGAATCAGATTTAATTCTTGAGCAAGGATGAGCGGTGATTTTGCTGGATTCATAATCAACTCCGGAAATAATTTTTGAGCGGCAACAGCAAAATTCAGTTTCCCTTCATCAATTAATGAAATAACAGCAGCCAACGTACTTGGTGAAAGTGGTAGCTGATTTGCTGCAAGATTAGAATCATTTAACCACGACTTCACCGGTCCCATCATCCAGTTTGATGCCGCTTTAAAGTTTTGAGTGTGTTTGCAAACTTCTTCAAAATACAAAGCCATTTCTTTCGAGTCAGTTAGCACCTGCGCATCGTAAGCAGGAAGTTTGTATTCAGTAATAAATTTTTGTTGCAACTCGCGGGGCAACGCAGGCATTGATTTTCTTACTTCTTCAAGCCATGCTTCCGACACTTCCATCGGACTTAAATCAGGATCAGGAAAGTACCGATAATCATTGAGCTCTTCTTTGGTACGCATGCTGTGCGTGAGTCCGGTGTTCGCATCGAACGTGCGTGTTTCAGAAATAACAGCTTCACCTTTTTCTAAGATTGCAAATTGCCGCTCTGCTTCATGATCAATCGCCCGTTGCACATTTCGTATCGAGTTCATGTTCTTGACCTCGACTTTTTTTCCATACTCAGTCGCGCCTTTCAACATCAGAGAAACATTGGCATCGCATCGCAACGAACCTTCTTCCATATTGCCATCGCAGATTTCGAGATAGCGAACCAGTTTCCGGATTTCAGTTAACAAGGCGTAAGCTTCTTCAGAACTGCGCAACGCTGGTTCGGTAACGATTTCAATTAAAGGCACACCCGAACGATTAAGATCAATTAACGTATCAGTTTCATTCTCCAAATGAATGGACTTACCTGCATCTTCTTCAATGTGAATGCGGTTTAATGGAACTTCTATCTCTCCTGCCTTAACGGTGATGGGAATAAATCCACCGACACAAATTGGTGTGCGATCTTGTGTAAGTTGATAGCCTTTCGGCAGATCAGGATAAAAGTAATTCTTGCGATCAAAAATCTGCCAGCGCGAAATTTTTGAGTTACACGCCAACCCCATCTTCATTGCAAACTCAGCAGCTTGCTTATTAAGTTTTGGCAATGTGCCTGGATGAGCCAAAGTAATGACACTTAAATTTGTATTAGGCGCATCACCATAGGCAGCAGAATCACTATTGTAAATTTTGCTCTTAGTCAGCAGTTGAGCATGAACTTCAAGGCCAATAACGAGTGTGTATTTCGCTAGAATCTCTTTCATTTTTCGGATGGCGGCCTTTTCTTTTTTAATTCCTCTATGTCAATTTTATCAACTTCCCTTGCAAGAGCCACTTTATTTTTCAAGAGATCATTGTATGAGATAATATTGATCTTATTATCATCCAACTTAATTTGAGTCGCAGATTTATAGGATTCAATAAATGAATCTAACCCAGCAATGTTGGGTAAAAATTCAACCTTAAACGTATCGAAGGGTATTCTTAAAAAAGTCTTCTTTGAATCAAAAACAAGATTCTTTAATTCTCTTGTTTCAATCTTAAGCTCATCCAATGCGGTAACTAATCTTAGATAATTTTCAATAGTTGGCCGATACCAAAAATCAATGTCTTGTTTAATTTCTGGTCTTCCAGGATAACCCGCTCCTGAAATTCTTTGAAAACCATAATAGCCTACTGCTACACCACCTATCAATAGGTATTCCACATGCTGATTATTCAGCGCCAAGCAGGTTTTTTTTAGTGAATCCCGAATTTCGTTACTAATCATTCCGATTTAAACTTCAATTCAATCCACTCAATCCCATCATTCGTTGTCTTCTCTCGCTTATTGTTTTTATTCAACGTTGCATAGAAATCAAGCAGGTTAAGGCATTGAATTAGACTTTCAACAGGTGAAATAGAGTCATTCACCGTGCTTTGCTTCATTTCTTCAACTGAAGTATAAACTTCAACCTTCATATTATCAAAAAATTATTGCAACAATTTACGTGATTTTTCAATAACAGAATTTAATCCATTTAGGTTTTTACCACCAGCCGTTGCGAAAAACGGTTGTCCACCACCACCGCCATCAATCTCTTTCGCCAATTCTTTCACCATGTTGCCTGCATGAAATTTATTCGTGGCTGCTAACTTTTCGCCAATCATAACGCATACCTGCGGTTTACCATCCACATCGGCTGCCAAAATCAGTAGTAAATCCTCAAACTGATTGCGCAGTGCATACGCAATATTCTTCAGCGCATCCGCATTAGGCACACTTACTTTTTCAAGGATCAAGGTGTACCCTTCGTGCCTTTGTGCCTTTGTGGCTAGAACATCTTTAATCTGATTAGCTCGCTCCTGATTTACTTCCTCCAATTTTTTCTCCAAAGAATGTCTGTCCTCTAACAAGGTTTGAAGAGAAGCTGCAATGTCTTTCGGATTCTTCAATAAACTCTCCAACTCCTTCAACACGCTAAGTGAGTGGTTAAGGTATTCAAACGCACCTTCACCGGTAACCGCCTCAATTCTGCGAACACCTGCCGCTACCGAACTTTCGGTTACAATTTTTAATAATCCTATGTTTCCCGTTGCTGAAGTATGCGTACCCCCACAGAGTTCTACCGAAAATTTTGGATCGAAGGTAATCACTCTAACAAAATCGCCATACTTTTCGCCAAACAGAGCCATGGCACCTAAACCCTTTGCCTGTTCAATAGGAACGTTTCTCTTTTCATCCAAGTGAATGTTTTCACGAATCTTTTCATTGACAATGGTTTCAACTCGTGCAATCTCCACAGGTGTCATCGCTGCAAAATGAGAAAAGTCAAAACGCAAAATTTTTTCATTTACGAGTGAACCCTTTTGCTCCACATGCTTACCCAACACTTGGCGAAGGGCAGCATGAAGTAAGTGTGTTGCTGAGTGATTACCAGTTGTACGGGTACGTTTATTTTTATCTACCACAGCATGAAAAACTCCACTTAAACTTTCAGGTAGTTTTTCCGCGTAGTGAACAATCAATTCGCTTTCCTTCCTGGTATCAGTAATAAAAATTTTCTCGTTCGCATTCTCAATGAACCCGGTATCTCCTACCTGCCCACCACTTTCTGCATAGAAAGGGGTTTTATTAAAGACGAGTTGAAAAAGTTCTTTATTCTTCTGCTTGATCTTGCGATACTTGACAATATTGAGTTCGGCCTCCAGTTGATCATACCCAATAAATTCAGGCTTTACATCTGTTCCTACCAAAATCCAATCTCCTGTTTCTTTGGCTGCATCTACTTTAGAACGGGCTTTTTGTTTGGCCATCTCTTCATGAAAGCCTTTTTCATCAACACTAAATCCACGCTCGCGTGCAATTAATGAAGTGAGATCGAAAGGAAAACCAAACGTATCATTTAAAAGAAAAGCTATTTCTCCATTTATGGTTTTTCTAAATTGGTCTAATAAACTATCAAAATCATTTGGATACTTCTTAAGTTTCTCAATTACATCTTGTGTTTTGAATAATCCTTCTGGTGACCAATTGCTTTCATCTAACTTCTCAAGCAAATTAAGAATTTGATTTCTATCACCATTTTTAATTTTCTTAAGACCATTTTCAAAGTTTAAATATGAACTAAACAAATCGTCCAAAAGTTTAATACCTGTTTCAAGAGTCCTCAAAAATGAAATCTCTTCTTCGTGCACAACCCGGGTTACATAATCTTGTTGCTGATTCAATTCAGGAAATACATCTCGCAATTGATTGGCTAACAAAAATACAAGCCGATGGATAAAGGGCTCCTTGAAATTCAAATAGGAAAATCCGTAACGGACAGCTCTTCTTAAAATTCTCCGAATCACATACCCAGCTCCGGTATTGCTTGGCAACTGACCATCTGCAATAGCGAATGACACCGCACGAATGTGATCGGCCATTACGCGAATCGCTACATCGGTCTTTACATCCTCGCCATATTTAACATTAGCATGGATGGCAATAAACTCAATGAGCGGACTGAATACATCGGTATCATAGTTAGAGGTCTTGCCTTGAATGGCCATACACAAGCGCTCGAAGCCCATGCCAGTATCCACATGTTTATCCGGTAACGGTTCAAGCGCACCAGACGCCAGTCGATTGAATTGAATAAATACCAGATTCCAAATCTCCACTACTTGTGGATGATCGCTGTTCACTAAATCTTTACCGGGAGTTTTCTTAACCTCGGCATCGGGCCGTAAGTCAATATGAATTTCGGAACACGGACCACATGGACCTTGCTCGCCCATTTCCCAAAAGTTATCTTTCTTACTTCCGTGAAGGATTCGCTCTTCGGCTACAACTTGTTTCCAAAGCTCTTTCGCTTCTTCATCTACCGGAAGGTTATCACTTTTATCACCACCAAATACGGTAACATATAATCGCTCTTTTGGAAGTTGGTAAACTTCAGTCAGTAACTCCCACGCCCAACCGATCGCTTCTTTCTTAAAGTAATCACCAAAGCTCCAGTTGCCGAGCATCTCAAACATGGTGTGGTGGTAGGTGTCCAACCCAACATCTTCAAGATCATTATGCTTTCCACTTACGCGAAGACATTTTTGTGTGTCGGCAATACGCTTGCTGGCGGGTATTGAATTACCTAAAAAGTAATCTTTGAACTGCACCATACCCGAGTTGGTAAAGAGCAAACTCGGGTCATTTTTTAGCACCAAAGGAGCCGAGGGTACTATTTTATGACCTTTATTTTGAAAAAAATCAAGGTATTTCCGTCTAATTGTAGCTGAATCCATCAAATCTAAGGGAATTTTAACTTTTGACTCCGGGGTTTTCTATATATTTAAAGGTTGTAACCCCATATAAACTACAAAATTAATCCGCTTGGGATCAATATGAAAGGAAACAGTGAATTTCGACAAGTATGTGGTAATGGTTTTTCATCCATTGAATTCACCGTTGATTAAGAAGTAATGGCCGCCACAAAATTTAAATACAATAGTAAGACGTTACGCTTTGAGCAGGCGAAAATCTCTCCCTTCTCGGTGCTGCTTTCTGTATTGAGTTATCTCACCTTCGGCCTTCTCTTTTTTGTTGGCTTAGTGCTGCTTCAAAATTTCATCGTTGAAACTCCAATTGAAAAGAAATTGCGTACGGAAAACAGAGCCTTGGAAAAACATAAATTGTTGCTGGCCTCACAACTTACCCAATCCAATCAGCAGCTTGCAGAATTAAAAAGTAAAGACCTTACACTCTACCAAAAACTATTTGAAACCAAACTCCCCAAGGAATCCTTGCCTGTTTATCCGGAGAGAGAACAATTGCTGATGGCAGGCGCGGGTGATTTCAACGAATCCATCGATCAATTAGGTCAGCGTTTTTCTGAATTGCTAAGTGCAGCTAAAAAAACAAGTAGATTTTATCAGACAAAGGCAAGCGTAAAAAAAGAAGATGTGGGCATGCTTACCGCGATACCCTCTACTGCACCCGTTGAAAATTTTGAAGTTTCCAAATTAGTTTCTGGTTTTGGGATTAGGATTAACCCATTTCACAAAGGTCAGTATCATCATGATGGCGTGGATATCGCCTCTCCTCGCGATACCCCTGTATTAGCATCAGCTCCGGGACGGGTAATTTTAACAAAGCGAAGCGACCTGATTGCTGGCTATGGCAATTTCATTGAGATTGATCATGGAAATGGATATATAACACGGTATGGTCATTTGGAAGAAATCATAGTAAGACAAGGACAAGTTCTTAAGAAAGGTCAGATAATTGGCTCAGTGGGTTCAAGTGGTGGATCTATTGCTCCGCATCTTCATTATGAAGTTACACTGGATGGCAAAAATTTAGACCCCATTAAATTTATTCTTGAAGGCATTTCAGCCGATCAATACAAAGTTTTGCTTAGTCAAAGTGGTAAACAAAATCAATCACTCGACTGATGGCTAAGATTCGTTATACATATAATGCAGAAACGTGTAAGTACGAGCCCATCGTTATTTCACCCAAAATTGCAGGTCGAAGGGTGTTGGCATTTCTGGGAATCTCGTTTGTTATCGGGTTGGCTGGGTTAGCCTATTTCAATTACCGATACCCATACATTGATGAAACTCTTCAGCAGGCAAAAAATGAAAATTTAAAAACCGAGTGGAAGGTTCTTTATAAGCAATTAGATAGAACCTCCAGCCAGTTAAGTACGCTTGAGCATAATGACGATAAAAATTATAGAGTCATTCTAGACTTGGAACCATTGGATCAATCGCAGCGTGAGGCGGGTGTTGGTGGTCGCGAAAAGGAAAGTGAAACAATTCCGTACTCATTAATTAGAACCGCTTATGTGCAATCCGAAAAAATAAAAAATCGGTTAGAAATTGAGGCGCAATCGCTTCAGCAATTAATGGACGAGTTAACCAAGAAAGAAAAGATGTGGGCAGCAAGACCTGCAATACAGCCCATCAGCAACAAAGATCTTAGTCGTCTTCATACTATTTTTGGTTTGCGAATGCATCCTCTATTTGGTTACGTGCGTCCTCACAATGGGTTAGATTTTACCGCACCACAAGGAACTCCGATATACGCTACCGGAGATGGCCGTGTTAGTACAGCGCAGCGTTCTGAAACATATGGCAATGTGGTTTACATCGATCACGGTTACGGATTTGAAACGCGCTACGCACACATGACTAATTATATTGTAAGCGCAGGTCAAAATGTAAAGCGTGGCCAGATCATCGGGTATGTCGGCAGCACAGGAACCTCTGTTAGTGCTCATTTGCATTACGAAGTACATTATAAAAACCAGGCAATCAATCCAATCAATTTCTTTCAACGCGACCTTAATAATAAGGAGTACGAAAAATTGATTGAGGTAGGAAGTAAATCAGTTACCTCATTGGATTAATTCCTTTAATCCTTCTCTCGTCAAAGACTTCTCCCTTTATTTGCACTTTCAAAATAGTATATGCGCATTAGTATTCTCTCAGCTCTGCTTTTCATTTCCATGATAACATTGGCTCAAAAAAAAGATACCGTAACCGTAATTGGCGTTGGCGATATCATGATGGGTAGTAATTACCCCAATGGGGGTGTGCTTCCGCCCAACAATGGCTTGGAATTAATGAGTGCAGTCAGTTCTATTCTATCCAATGCAGATGTTACCATGGGAAATTTAGAAGGTGTGCTGCTTGATGAAGGCGGAACTGCGAAAACCTGCCGCGACCCTAAAGTGTGTTATGTATTTCGGAGCCCGGTTAGGTATGTACAAAACCTGACTAATGCCGGGTTTGATGTGATGAGCCTTGCTAACAACCACGCAGGCGATTTTGGTGAGCTTGGAAGAAAAAGCTCTATGAAGACCCTGGAGGATGCGGGGTTGCATCATGCAGGCCAAACCACAAATCCATATACAATTTTTGAGAAGGATGGAATTAAGTATGGCTTCACCGCTTTTGCCCCTAATAGTGGTTGTTTAAGTCTTAATGATGTTGATGAAGCGAAAAAAATTGTGGCCCATTTGGATTCACTCGTAGATATTGTGATTGTTTCCTTCCATGGGGGAGCTGAAGGTCCGCAGTATCAGCATGTGCCTCGTAAAAACGAAATCTTTTATGGCGAGAATCGGGGCAACGTTTACTCATTTTCCCATTCCCTTATTGATTCAGGTGCTGATATCATATTTGGACATGGCCCACATGTGACGAGAGCCATTGAAGTCTATAAGGATCGTTTCATTGCTTATAGTTTGGGGAATTTTTGCACCTATGCGGGCATAAATGTATCAGGAATCAACGGCTGGTCGCCAATAATTAAAGTATTCACAAATTCAGAGGGCAATTTTTTAAAAGCTCACATCACCTCAACCTATCAATCATTTAGGTCTGGAGTTATGATTGATAAAGAAAATCAAGTTTTGAAACGAATAAGGCAGCTAACCCAGGAAGATTTTCCTGAAAGTAAGATCAAAATTGACGATTCGGGATGGGTTTTTAAGTCCACAAACTGATGTGAATAGGTTGTCGATAAAAAAAAATCCCAACGTTGTTTCAAGTTTAAAGAATTGTTACTTTGCATGAAGATCACTACAAAAACCGATTGCATCCTGGCTCTATAGTCTCTCATGGCGTATAAAGAAAAAGAAATTGAGAAGATTTATTACTCAATCGGTGAAGTAGCCGAGTTGTTTAATGTAGCCCCCTCCCTCATCCGTTTTTGGGAGTCCGAGTTTGACCTCATTCAACCTAAGAAAAACCGCAAAGGCAATCGTCAGTTTACCAAAGAAGACATTGACCATGTGCGCACCATCTATCATCTTGTAAAAGAAAAAGGATTTACCCTGCAGGGTGCCAAAGAGATGTTACGCAATGATAGTCAGTCAGTTCGTGATAAAATGGATCTTCTTGAATCACTTAAAAAGGTGCGCCAGTTTTTAGTGCAGATTCACGAAAAGCTGTAGGCAGTTTTGACAGAAATTGCCACGAATGCTCGAATAAATTTCGCTAGCCCTTTGCATTCAAAAAATCTTAAATTTTCTTAGATCTCATTATGTTCTATGTGCCTATGTGGTTTATATTGAATTCATGGATCAGGAACGCCTTTCATTATTAGCGCTTCATTTCACGCCTGGCATAGGCGATTTTTTACTTAAACAAGTAGTAAGTTATTGCGGTTCGGCCGAGCAAGTATTTAAAACTACAAAAGGGAAACTTCTAAAAATCCCCGGAGTGGGCGAGTTTTCGGCTGAGGCTATCATGAACGGACAAACATTTCATGAAGCGGAGAAAGAGTTGATCAAGGCCGAGAAGGCAGATACAGAGATACTCTTCTTTACCGATAAAAAATATCCCCATCGGTTAAAAACCATAGACGATGCCCCTGCTCTTATCTATTACAAAGGCAATCAAAATTTGAATGTTGCTAAATCAGTTGCCATTGTTGGCACGCGACAAGCCACCGAATATGGCAAGCACATGGTGGAGAAGATTTGCGAAGAGTTAGTTCCGCATCAGGCATTAATTGTAAGTGGGCTTGCTTACGGAATAGATATTCATGCCCATAAGTTTGCTTTAAAACATGGGCTTGCAACCGTTGGGGTAATGGGCAGCGGCATGGATATAATTTATCCCGCAGTACATAAAGACACTACAACCAAAATGATTAATCATGGTGCGTTGATTACCGAAAACAAATTTGGAACTAAACCCGATGCCCATAATTTTCCAGCTCGCAACAGAATTATAGCGGGGCTTTGTGATGCACTTATTGTTGTTGAAGCTGCTGAAAAAGGGGGAGCATTAATTACCGCAGAAATTGCAAACAGTTATAACAAAGATGTGTTTGCCGTGCCCGGAAACCTGGGCCAGACGTATTCGGAAGGGTGCAATAAGTTGATTAAGATTAACAAGGCTAATTTATATACTTCCATCAAAGACCTTGAATACATTATGAGTTGGTCGGCTCAGACTGGTTCCACTCAAACTACACTTGAGCTAACACAATTTGAACCTGACGAACAAAAAGTGTTAGCCATACTAAAAGAGCGCAATGCACCGGTAATGATTGACGAGTTGAGTTTTAAGTCTGACTTGCCTCCTAGTCTGTTGGCCTCACTCCTGCTTACGCTCGAATTTAAAAATGCAGTGCGTTCCTTACCTGGAAAAATGTTTGCCTTGAAATAGAATCAACAATATTAACCTTGAATCAATTTTCCTTAAGGGAGTTAACAGGATTACTTGTTGCTGCCCGTAGCGAATGATAGCTGACTGTGCCAAAGGTGACTAGTGCCCCGGCCAATGCCGCATAGATGTAAACAATCCACGTGAATCCCACATTATAGGCGAAACCATCCAGCCATTTGCTCATAGCATAGTAAGCGATGGGGGCTGCAATCACTAATCCAATCAACACAAGTTTTAGAAAGTCTTTTGACATCATCATCACAATATTGGAAACAGATGCGCCTAACACTTTACGCACGGCCACTGATTTCTTGTTCTGTTCCATCGTAAATGAAGCGAGACCAAACAAACCAAGACAGGAAACAAAAATGGCCAACCCTGAAAATATCCCGAACAGATTTCCTAACCTCTTCTCCTGATCGAATAGTTTGTCAAAGGTTTCATCGAGAAATTTATACTCAAACTCATAGTTAGGGATTGTTGATTTCCAGGTACTCTCAATTTTATTAATCATCTCATTCATGTTATCTGAATTTATCTTCACAGCCATGAAAGTACCCTCATAAGAAGGTTGCAGAAACATTACCAGCGGATCAATTTTGTCGTGCAAGTGCTTGAAGTGAAAATCTTCAATAACACCTATCACCTTACCGGGAATATCGCCTCGTCCACCAGTATCCATTAGTTTGCCCAACGCCTCTTCTGTTGTCCATCCAAAATGCTTAGCGGCTGTTTCATTAATGACAAACTCTTTATAAAATTGTTTGGTGTCCTCTCTGAAGTACGATCCACTTTTCATTTTCATATTCAAGGTGGCAAGCAGATCGGCATCACCACTAAAGAAATACATGTTGGCCGGAATGTTATCTTTTACACCTTCATACCAGAAACTACTGGTACGAACCATTTTGCCCGGAGTTTCTAAAAACCGGGTTACACTTTGCACACCGGCTACTTTGAGCATTTCATTTTTAAGAGTAAGGTCGCCAATACTATCCTTTGGAAGTTTAAGAACCAAAGTTTGTTCACGATCAAAGCCCATATTTTTGTTAATCATAAAATCAAGCTGCGCATAGATGATGTACGTTCCTACCATAATTACAAATGCGATAGCAAATTGAAAGACCACCAATCCCTTACGCATGAGTTGGCCTTTGATACCACTGATGAAATTACCTTTCAGAACTTGAGTGGGTTTAAATCCTGATAAGAAAAATGCAGGGTATGTTCCGGCCAGAATGCCTACAAAGAAGGTAATGAATGCAAACAAAATAAAAACAAACCCATTCTGGAGAGGATTGAAAATAATTTCCTTACCGGAGAGTTCGTTGAATATTGGTAAGATCAGTATCAAAATAATAACAGACAGCATGAGGGCCGCAAAACTGATTACAACTGATTCGCTGAGGAATTGGAAAATTAATTGTATCCGATTACTTCCAACTACTTTCCTTACGCCTACCTCACGTGCCCGTCTCAGCGATTGAGCGGTAGTGAGATTCATAAAATTAATGCACGCAATAATAAGGATGAAGAAGGCCACAGCCGACATAATGTAAACTGTATTCATACTGCCATTCGCCTCCACTTCAAGACCACGATTGGAGTGAAGGTGAATGGAAGTGACTGGCTGCAAAACAAGTTTATTTCCCGGTTGATCGGGTGTTAGTTCCTGATACGTATCCATAAACTCTGAAATTTTTACAGCAAATGCTTCATGATCAAGGTCTTCAGGTAATACTAAATAAGTATAATGACTTGTTAAATAGTTCCACCCTTGAGGTGAGCCCGGTCTCATGGGTTCAAAATTATCAGACGATACCATCATGTGCATATGCACATGCGAGTTAGATGGCAGGGGTTCAAAAATACCTGTTATCTTATACTCCTTTTTATCATTTAAGAGTGTGAGTGTTTTGCCGATAGGATCTTCATCACCAAAATAAGTTTTCGCCTTCTCATCGGTAAGCACCATGGAGTTCACTTCAGCCAACGCAGTGGCTGGATCCCCTTTAACTAATTTGATATCCAACACATCAAACACCGAAGAGTCAGCATAAAAAACCATTTCCTTATTCTTGATGTCGCGCTCAGCCTGGTGAACAAATATTTCGCTTGGTTTAATGCGCGTATATTTTTCAACTTCACCAAAATTGTTTTTCAAAAGTTCGCCAATAGGAAAGGCTGATATCGCCCAATTATTTGCCTCGAGGTTAACAACCAGACGATACAGTTTCTCAGCATCTTTGTTTTGACGGTCGTAGCTCAACTCAAACTGAACAAAAAGTGTAATGAGAATACAACAGGTCATTCCAATTGATAGTCCAACAATATTAATAAAGGTGTGTAGTTTGTTTCTTTGAAGGCTGCGGATGGCAATGAGTAGATAACTT
>CAWBCB010000076.1:0-3833 GCA_963787095.1 uncultured Cytophagales bacterium
CCAATAACAACACCACCACCAAACATCGATAGGGTTCCTTTATCATTTGAAGATTCTTCTTCCAGTTTAAAATTTTGATATCTCACGAAAGGAGCAACATAAACTCCACTGGGAGCCTCGCTTTCAGAAAGGTAAAAACGATACTCTGGTGTAATGCCAATTCCAGAAAATTTAGTACCGCTAGCACTATACCCTGTATAGAAAAAGCCCAGTTGAAAACTTCCAGTAGCGCTTAACTTTCTTTCGTAGGAAACATTGAGGGTTTTTACTATCGGACTAAAAATATTGATCTTAAATACATTTTCTTGGGCTACACTGGAAAGTGATGAACCAAGAAATAGTAATAGAATGATTGAACAGGGTAGGTGTTTTTTCATTTTTTTTGGGTTAATTAAAATAATACTCAATTAAGGCATTTTAAACGAGTTAATTAAATTTAGGTTACGAATTAAACCTTTCTTTACTTTTTTGCTCTAAGCATCATTAACTTTAAAAACTTATGAAAAATACAAACATGAAAGGTCTTTTTGGTTTTATCACAATATTCATGCTCTCATTGGCATCCTGTGATAATGAACGCTTTAATCTGAGCAATGATGTTGCAGAAAATGTTGAGAACGAAGCCGCTACTGATGGGTACTTTGAAGATGCCGATGATATGGCAACACTTGCAGTTTCAGCTGATGCAGCCACTGCCAGTGGTGCAAAAATATCCTCTTCAGGTAGAGCCGGAGTAAAGCCATCTGATTTGAGATTCGCTTGCGCTGAAGTAACATTTTCATTTGCCAATGATAATTCTACCACCACTCCACATGGCTATATAACTATTAATTTCGGAACGGGCTGCACAGACTCTAAAGGAAATGTGCGCACGGGTATTATACAAGTTGAATTTATTGGAAAACGTTTTTTACCAACTTCCAAAATCATCACAACATTTGATGGGTATACTATAAATGGAATTCAAATTGAAGGAACCCGCACAGTTACAAATATTAGCGGCAGTACAGAAGACAATCCTAAATTTTCTATTGTATTAACTGGCGGTAAGGCTACCTGGCCTGATGGCTCTACAGCAACTCGCACCGTAATTCGCAATCGTGAATGGATTCGTGGGGCTAATCCAATGAATGATGAATGGATTATTGATGGTTCTTCCTCTGGTACAAATAGAAGTGGTGTGAGTTACACAGTAGACATTAGCACAGCTACTCCGCTGGTTTACAAACGCGAGTGTGCAATTGGCAAAAGAGTATTTCTAGCTGTTGAAGGAGTAAAAGTCCTTAAAACGGATAACAAAGAAATTACGATTGATTATGGTAATGGTGACTGTGATAAGACCGTAACCGTAACAATAAATGGCCGATCAAAAACAATAGAAGTGAAGGGGAATATTTAGTGGGTGAGAATTCGTGAGAAAAAGCCTTCTGCGTTAGCAGAAGGCTTTTTTTTATTTAACAGAACCCCGTACTTGCAACAAAGTTTTTCCATGCGTCAATACCTTACTCTACTTAGCGAAATCCTTGAACAAGGTGCCAATAAAACGGATCGCACAGGCACGGGCACTTTATCCGTTTTTGGTCGTCAACTTCGATTTGATTTATCGGAAGGCTTTCCACTAGTAACCACAAAGAAACTTCACCTTCGCTCCATCATTCATGAACTGCTTTGGTTTTTGAAAGGAGATACTAATATCAAATACCTGAAAGACAATGGTGTTTCTATTTGGGATGAATGGGCAGATGAAAATGGAGATTTAGGTCCTGTGTATGGAAGTCAGTGGCGCAGCTGGCCGGCACCGGATGGACGAAAGATTGATCAGATTGCGCAGGTGTTAAATCAAATAAAAACAAAACCAGATTCGCGCAGGCATATTGTGTCGGCCTGGAATCCCGCTGAAGTCGACAAGATGGCACTACCACCGTGTCATGCACTGTTTCAATTTTATGTAGCGGATGGAAAGCTATCCTGCCAGCTTTATCAGCGTAGTGCTGATTATTTTTTAGGGGTTCCCTTTAACATAGCCAGCTATGCGTTGCTCACCGAAATGGTAGCACATCAGTGTGATTTGAAGCCAGGGGAATTTATTTGGACAGGGGGTGATGTGCATCTGTATTCAAATCATCTGGAACAGGCAAAACTACAATTGGAAAGACAACCATTTACTTTACCTCAATTGATAATCAAAAGAAAACCTGCAAGCTTATTTGAATATACGTTTGAGGATTTTGAAATTGTAAATTATCAGTCGCACCCGCCTATTAAGGCACCCATTGCCGTTTAAAGAATTTAGTGTCCTTTCTTACTTCAATTTCAAGGCTTACCTAATATTTATGTACTTAGCATTAAAGTTGGGTTGATGAAATTTTTTTATTTCGTTTTATGTTTTTGTCTCATCAATACAGTGCATGGTCAATCGAAACGGCCTTCATTTAATATTAAGCGTGCAACAAGCCCTGTTATTATTGATGGAGTTCCTGATGAATCTGTTTGGAGCGAATCAGAAGTAATTAGTGAACTCTTCCAGCAATATCCAAGCGACACATCGCTTTCCAAACTAAGAACCGAGTTTAGAGCTACCTACGATGATGAATTTCTATACTTCAGTGCAATTGCGTATGATAATGTAAAGGGTGGCTATGCAATATCTTCACTGCGAAGAGATTTTCGCGGGCCGGGGTTAGATGGAGTAACCGTTATCCTTGATCCTTTTCAGGATGTTACCAATGCATTTTTCTTTGGGCTGAGCCCGGTAGGCGTTCAGCGTGAGGGGCTAATTGCCAATGGACAAATGAAAAGTGAAGATTTAGATTTATCGTGGGATAATAAATGGTATTCCGAAACAAAAATTCACGATGGTTATTGGACAGCCGAGTTTGCCATTCCTTTTAAAACGTTACGCTTTAAGGCGGGAAGTGATCGATGGAATGTTAAATTATATCGTATTGACAGCAAGGAGAATGAGCGAGCTGTCTGGCCACTTACTCCGCGATTTTTTGAGCCGGGAAATCTTAACTACGCTGGTGAAATGATTTGGGACAGAGCACCGAGGAAACCCGGATCCAATATTTCAATAATACCCTACGCAGCAGGAAGGGTGTCTCGCGATTTTCAAAATGGAGAAGAGCTAAAGAAAGGTGCAGACTTTGGTGGCGATGCTAAAATTGCGATTACCTCATCGCTTAATTTAGATCTCACCGTAAACCCCGACTTTTCGCAAGTTGAAGTTGACAGACAAGTAACTAACCTCGATCGCTTCGAATTATTTTTTCCCGAAAGAAGACAATTCTTTTTGGAGAATGCAGATTTGTTTTCTTCTTATGGTCACGTCTATGCGCGCCCGTTCTTTTCCAGAAGACTCGGAATTTCCCGTGACCCCAACACCGGATTAAATGTTCAGAACAAAATAAATTTTGGCGCCCGGCTAAGCGGTAACATAAATAAGTATTGGCGGGTTGGTTTTTTAAACATGCAGACAGCAGAGATTAAGGAATCTAATGTGCCTTCGTTTAATAACACGGTTGCGACTCTTCAGCGCAGGATAGGAACGAATTCAAACCTGCGCGCCATTTTTGTAAATCAACAACAGTTTAGCACCGATTCAACCTCCTTTCGCTTGGGCGGATATAATTTCAATCGCGTGGCGGGCCTCGATTACAATTATAATTTTCTCAATAATAAATGGACAGGAAATATGTTTTTTCACAAACAGTTTACTGAGGAAAATCCATCCAATGAATTTGCGCATGGCTATAGTTTAATTTATAGTACTCGTAAACTCAACCTCAAATGGTATCATCAGATAATAGGGGATAATTATACTCCTGCAATGG
>CAWBCB010000077.1:0-7549 GCA_963787095.1 uncultured Cytophagales bacterium
CGGGGAGCACGCCACCCAGCCCTGCCGGCGACAAGCCCGCACCACCCTGCCCGCCTACAATCCGGCGATGGCACTTTCCCCTGTCCCCGAACTCGTGGCCGAGCTGGCCGCCGGCCGCATGGTCATCCTCGTCGACGAGGAAGACCGCGAGAACGAAGGCGATCTGGTGCTCGCCGCCGACCATGTGTCGGCCGAGACCATCAACTTCATGGCCAAGCATGGCCGCGGCCTCATCTGCCTGACCCTCACCAAAGAGCGCTGCGAACGCCTGCAGCTGCCGCCGATGGCCACGCGCAACGGACGGTGCACGGCACCGCCTTCACCGTGTCGCCCCAAGAAAGGACATGATGCAGCTTTCTCCGGGGGTAATGTAGTAGAGAAGTATTTCATGCCCATCATGATCGGTGCGCATCACTTTTAAACTACCGGTTAGTACCAGTGGAATTGCTTTTATATAACTGTCCTCTTGCTGAATGACCGATCCTGCAGGAAATTTCTTCAATTGACCGAAGGTCGAAACTTCATTTTTAAGAAGGGAATGAAACATTGAATCTGAAGAAGACATGTTTTTGAACTAAGAAAGCAAGAAAAGAAAAACAAGCGGAAAAATTAATCCAACCAATGCGAGCTTCCAGCCACGACCCCAAAAGCTGTTTTCACCTTTTTGAATAAACATTCCAGTGGATGCAATCACGAGCATAGCCACTCCAAAAATATCGGAGTAGTAAATCCACCATTTGCTAGTGTCTTGATGGAGTTGTGTCATTTGTCCGAGCAGCGGAGTTATTCTGTAGGTTTCAATTTTTCCTTTGCCTGTGACTAAATCAATCTTTACATCATTGCTTACATACGAAATGGTGAGATTATCTCCATTGACAGCAAATCTGCGGAGGTTGTCATCAATATTATACTCTTTGGTAAAATCAGCAATAAACTGATCGGTTACGGAATCAGCAGTGATCAGCGACTTTAATTGGATCTCTTGTGAATTATACGTGTAGCGTCTTGGGTGCCAGGATTGGCGATGGTTAAGAAAAATTCCTGAAATAGAAAACGCGATGATAAGCCCTAGAAAAAAGTAGGCAATATCGCGGTGAGTGTTGCGGGCAGTAAGTTTCATTTGGCAATAGATAGGTTGAATTTGATTATTTCCCGAAAGGATTCAAAGCGTTTAATGCACGCTTGCCACCACCCATTTTATTCATGGTCTTCATCATCTTGCGCATGTCTTCAAATTGCTTGAGCAATTGGTTTACCTGCTGCACATTGGTACCACTTCCTTTTGCAATTCGGTTTTTGCGGCTCACATTTATTTTATCAGGATTCTGACGCTCATCAATCGTCATGGAGCGAATGATGGCTTCAATGGGTTTGAAAGAATTATCATCAATGTCAACCCCTTTCATGGCCTTGCCCATGCCTGGGATCATACCCAACAAATCTTTCATGTTGCCCATCTTTTTGATTTGCTCCAGTTGCGAAAGAAAGTCGTTGAAGTCGAACTGGTTCTTACGCATTTTGGCATTGAGCCTGCGCGTTTCATCTTCATCAAAAGTTTCTTGTGCTTTCTCAACCAAACTCACCACATCACCCATGCCTAAAATCCGGCTGGCCATACGATCTGGATAGAAGCGATCGATCGCTTCCATTTTTTCGCCCGAGCTGATAAACTTAATGGGCTTGTCAACTACTCTACGAATGGATAAAGCAGCACCACCGCGTGTATCACCGTCTAACTTGGTAAGAACAACACCATTAAAATTTAAGCGATCATTGAAAGCTTTGGCAGTGTTTACAGCATCCTGACCCGTCATCGAGTCAACTACAAATAATGTTTCAGATGGCTTCAGCGCTTCTTTCAGGCTCGCGATCTCATTCATCATTTGTTCATCAACTGCTAATCGACCAGCTGTATCAACAATGACGATGCGATAATTATTTTTCTTAGCGTGTTCAATAGCCGCTTTCGCGATTTTAACAGCATCTTTATTTTCAGGCTCAGCATATACTTCAACACCAATCTGCTCGCCCAATACTTTCAATTGATCAATCGCAGCAGGACGATAAATGTCGCAAGCAGTTAACATCACTTGTCTACCCTGACGCTTCAGATAGCTTGCTAACTTGCCTGAGAACGTAGTTTTACCAGAACCTTGTAAACCGGCAATCAGGATGATGGCTGGATTTCCTTCAATAGAAATATCTTCACTATCACCCCCCATTAAAAGGGTGAGTTCATCATTGGTGATTTTGGTAAGAAGTTGCCCGGGCGAAACGGCTGTAAGTACATTCTGACCGAGTGCTTTCTCTTTTATTTCGTCTGTAACTTCTTTGGCAACCTTGTAGTTAACGTCCGCATCAATCAATGCTTTGCGAATTTCCTTTACGGTAGTAGCAACGTTAATTTCTGTAATTCTTCCCTGGCCTTTGAGGGTTTGAAAGGCCTTTTCCAACTTGAGACTTAAACTATCGAACATGATTTGTTTTTTTTACTAAAAGCCCACAAAGTTAACGGCTAATTTGGAATTGAGAACCTTAAAAAAATCTCAAATTCACAGTTTTTTCCGACAAATAGGAACAAAAGCAAGCCTCAGGTGGTTATCTTGCCTCAACCTTTATCACATTAAAACATTTTCATGGAATATAGAAAGCTAGCAAATTCAGATTTAGAAGTTTCAGTAATTACGTTTGGTGCCTGGGCTGCAGGCGGATGGATGTGGGGTAAAACAGATCGGAATGATGCCATTGAAGCGATAAGAGCATCGTATGATGTGGGAGTAACTTCCATTGATACCGCACCTATTTATGGACAAGGTGAAAGCGAAGAAATTGTTGGGGATGCGATTAAAGGAATTAGTCGGGACAAAATTCAAATTCTTACCAAGTTTGGAATGCGTTGGGATTTAGCAAAGGGCGATTTCGGTTTCAAGAGTAAGAATAATGATGGTGTTGAAATTGATATTTATAAATATGCCGGTAAGGAAAGCATTATTAAAGAATGTGAGGATAGTTTGAAGCGATTGGGTACTGATTACATTGATCTGTACCAGATTCATTGGCCAGAATCCACCACACCCATTGCTGAAACGATGGAAGCGGTGACAACTTTAATTAAACAAGGTAAGGTGCGACATGCGGGAGTTTGTAATTACAATGCGGATGAGATGGCAGAAGCTGAGAAAACGATCTCATTGGTTTCTAATCAGATTCCATTCAGCATGGTGAACAGAGCGGTGGAGGAAAAGACCGTTCCTTATTGCATTAAACATAACAAGTCGGTGTTGGCCTATAGTCCGCTGGAGCGGGGATTGCTCACAGGTAAAATAACTGTCTGATTATAAATTTCAGGAAGGCGATCATCGGGCTACCAATAAATACTTCACGGCAGAGAGTATTGAAAAGACAAATAGCTTTTTAGATAAGTTAAAACCGATGGCAGCGGAGAAGAATGCAACGCTAAGTCAATTGGTGTTGCGCTGGACGATCGAGCGCCCTGGGATTACAATTGCATTAGTGGGTGCGCGTAATGCAGCTCAGGCAATTCAAAACGCAAAAGCAATTGAAGTGAAACTTACTAAGGAGGACATTAAATTTATTGATAGTTATTTACCAAAAGTATAAATGGCAATTTTTTGCTAATTGTTATCAGGTTAAAAACAAGGTATATTTAAGTCACACTCTCCTTTGGAGAGGGCGGGGTGAGGTGTTATTTACCTTCTCTAAATCCCAATAAGGTCAATTCAACAACGATTAGTTTCTTATTGAAATTTGAATAGAGCAACTTTATGAAGTCTTTATTCTGAAGGTCATTAGCAAACTCAAAGGCCTGGTCAAACTCAAAGGTGATTGGAAGTTGTTCCATAATATTTCCAGTTCCTCCTTTTGTTGCGAGGTACTTAAGAATTTCACGCTCCAGGTTGCTCACTTCCATTATTTGCTAATTTAGCAATTGTTAGTCAACGGCTCCCATTGTTTTAAATTCTTTGTATTTTGGATTGCTTATGAATTACACTCGCTATGCTCCAGCCAACGAACTTGAAAAGTTAATTGAGTGCTATTGGTTTGTAGAAGGTGATGAAACAGTAAGCAGGCAAGAGAAGATTATCCCAGATGGATTTCCAGAACTGATATTTCATTATCGCGATGCATATCGCATAAACATTAGTGGGGAATGGCATCTTCAGTCTTCTAGTTTGCTGGCTGGACAAATCCGAAAACACTTTTACTTAGAGAATACGGGCGCGAGTGGAATAGTGGGAATAAAACTTAAGCCTGCCGCAATTACTTATTTGTTTCAGATTGAAATGGATCGACTTGCAGATCAGCGTTGTTGATTTGAAGGAGATTTCAGGACAAAAATTTGAATCTATAGAGACCGCCATCAATGCACATAAATCTCATGAAGAGATTATTGAAAGGTTGAATTCTTTCTTCTTATCTCAACAGCAAGTTGAATATGATGATCGTATTGAGGGAGCGATTGCATTGCTTTTTGAAAAGCATGGTGATGTGCGGGTAAGTGATTTAACTTCTAAGCTAACTATTACTGAACGCCAATTAGAGCGTCTTTTTAAGAAGTATGTCGGATTATCGCCAAAATTCTATGCGCGCATCATTCGCTTCAGTTATATTTTTCAGTTAATGCAGGAGGGTGATCAATCGTGGGTGAATATCGCGTTTCAATCGGGATACTATGATCAGGCTCATTTTATTCGTGACTTTAAAGAATTCTCTGGAGAGGATCCATCTGCTTATTTGTTTGATAAAAAATCAATGGCAAATTTTTTCATGAAAAGAGAGGCTAAAATATGAATGTCGGATTTATACAATACTGAAAATTAATGGCAGATTATTTTTGAAAGAAAAACATTATGAGAATCTGTTTACTAATTGCATTACTTGTGTTACCAGGTGTAGCCATATGTCAAAAATCAAAAAATGATCAGGATGGATTGAAGAAATTAGCATGGCTGGAAGGGACCTGGAATCGTACCAATGTAAAGCCAGGACGAAGTGCTCATGAGCGCTGGGAAAGAAAAGGTGATGGGATGCAGGGGTGGGGCGTGAGCATGAATGGAACCGATACTTCCTTTGTAGAGAAATTGAAGATTGTTACAAAGGATGGTGAGTTGCACTATGTGGCCGATGTGCCAGAAAACCAACAGCCTGTTTATTTCAAATTGATTACCATAACAGAAACCGGTTTTGTGTGTGAAAATCAACAGCATGATTTCCCAAAAGTAATCTCGTATCAACGTGAAGGTTCAAAACTGAAAGCAACCATCTCAGGGAATGGAAAAGCAATCGATTTCCTATTTGAAAAAATGAAGTAGTCCTTATAAGATTATTTGCTGGGCAGCTCGGTCGCTAAGTAAACTGGCGGCATTTTTAATCGCTTTAGTAACATTGGTATTATTGTCCACGAGGGAGATCACTTTATTTAATCCAATAGAAGTTATTTCTTCAACAGACAAATCATTTTTCCCGACAAGGGCGATGATCGGCTTTTGATACTGGGTAGCCAGCTGAGCTACACCCATCACTACTTTACCGGAAAGTGTTTGCTGGTCCATTTTTCCTTCACCTGTAATAATGAGATCTGCCTGTTTGATTTCTTCTTCCAGATTTAAAGTTTTCAAGAGATATTCAACCCCTGAATTGAATGAAGCGTTAAGAAAAATTTTTGCTCCTGCGCCTAAGCCCCCAGCGGCTCCTGCTCCGGGAAAATTAATATCCTGATCAACAACAGATGCAAAATTTCTTAAGCCATCATCAAGAAGTTTTATTTCGTTCTCAGTGGCGCCTTTTTGTGAAGCATATACATAGGCAGCGCCATTTGTTCCATATAATTCATTGGTAACATCGCAGAGCACAATTATTTGGATGGGATGTTTTGCAAGTATAGATTGTTCAAAGTCAATTTCGCGAACATGAATGAGATTCTCACCAATGGGATTAAGGACTTCTCCTTTTTTGTTTGTAAACTTTATTCCAAGGGCAGCTGCCATTCCCATCCCGGCATCGTTGGTTGCGCTACCACCAATAGCAAGCACAATTTTATTTACGTTTCGATTGATTGCATCTGCAATTAATTCTCCGGTTCCATAAGTAGAAGTCTTTAATGGATTTTGTTCTTCTTTTTTAAGCAGCTGTAAGCCGGATGCACGTGCCATCTCAATAAACGCTGTTGTGCCATCCCCGGAAATTCCATACGAGGCGATTATTTTTCGAAACAAGGGATCGGATACTTCAACTGAAATTATTGAGCCATTTGAATTCTCAGTGAGTATTTCACACGTGCCTTCACCACCATCCGCCAGCGGAATTGATTTTATAGAAAGAGTTGAGTCAGTTTTAAGTAAACCTTGCTCGATAGCTGCGCAAACTTCCTTTGCCGTTAAGGAGCCTTTAAACTTATCGGGTGCAATGAGAACTTTCACAGTAGTATAAATAGTAAAATGGAAGTAATGAGAACGGTTATTCCTTGAGCAAGGGTAATCAGCGTGAAACTTTTGTAGGCATCTCTTTCGCTTATGCCACTGAATTGTGACACTACCCAGAAGTAAGAATCATTGGCGTGTGAAACCGTCATAGCACCACCACCGATTGCTAAAATCAAAGTAGATAGGTGAATGGCTGAAGTAAATCCTGCCAGCACTGTAAGCGGGGCTAGCAATGAGCTTGTTACTATAATGGCAGAGGTGGATGAGCCTTGTGCTGTTTTCAAAATTGAAGCAAGCGCAAAAGCAATGAGTAAGAAGATTATTCCACCTGCGTGCGATCCTGCTACCTGTTCTTTCAAAATCACATCAACACCACTCGATTTAATGACTGCGCCAAATGAACCACCAGCACCTGTTATAAGAAGAATAAGTCCGGCATCTTTTAAAGCTTCGGAAATCCAACTTGGCCATTCTCCTTTTTGTTTTTTTGAGATCAAGAGCATCGCGCAAAGCAACCCGATTAGTAATGCTACTGCTGGTGTTCCAATTATTTTAAAAACCGTTGACCAAGACAGAAGTGCAGGGATTACACTTGGAATAGAAGCCAAAGAAATCAACACTATGGGAAGTAAGAGAGGAAGAAAAACCAGGATAGTATTGTGCCTGCTTTTTTGAATTGATTCATAAGAAGATTGCGTTACTTGAATCGAGGTGCCCAGCTTTCTTGCTAACACATAAGCAATTAAGGCAGCAGGTAATGCTCCAATAAATCCGATTAACATGACTAACCCCAAATTAGCTGTCATGCCAAGATTAGCAGCAGCAGCCAACGGGCCCGGTGTTGGTGGCACTAATGTATGCGAAGTATATAAACCAGTGGATAGTGCGAGCGAAAGTTGTGCTTCATTAATAGAAGAGGATGATAACGCAGGTATTAACCGCGAGAGAATGATAAATCCCGAATCGCAGTAAACCGGGATGCCCACTACAACGCCAATCATTGACATAGCGATTAGTGTTTTGCCAACACCAAACGCAGTAACAATTTTATTACCAATGCTGGTCATGGCTCCGGTCCGTTCCATAACAATGCCAAGACAAGAACC
>CAWBCB010000078.1:0-26317 GCA_963787095.1 uncultured Cytophagales bacterium
AAAGACCTAGTCCACAGATTATCATGGCTATCAATCCAAAACTGGTGATGATTTTAGAAATTCTTCGATCTTCATTGTATTGCTTTTGAATGGTTTGATCGAGAAAGGAATATTCAAAAGGAGTGTCGTTAATTAATGACTTCCATGTGCTTTCAATAAATTGAGTGGTTTGCTCAAAATTGGATGAGGAAACGGAGGCGATCATATAATCATAGGATTCTGTAGTACTTGCTAATTCAAATAGAGTAGCCTTAATATCTTCGTGTAGTGAATTTTGATGGTAATCTTCAATCACTCCAATCACTTCAAAATCATACTTTTGGCCTTGCCAGTCGAAGTGTAAATTTTGGCCTACAATTTTATCAGGTGTAAAGCCAAGCTTAGTCACGGCCGTGTTATTGAGAATCAGTTTTGTTTCGGCATCCATTTCTCTGTTGTCTGTAAAGGTTCTGCCAGCCAGCAGTTTGATGTTCAATAGTTCAATATAACCAGCGTCAACACGATTGCGTCTGATGCTAACCGCTTTATCCATATTTCCTCCATCGGGGTAAAACATCATGTCACTAAAAATCGTGGTGCCTGGTATGTAGGTGGATCCTGAGACTGCAGTTATATTGCTGTTACCTTCAATCGTTCGCCTCAGTGCATCATATTGGTTGTGCGCTTCTTCCGTGCGTAGCGGCAGCACAATTTTGGCTTGAGCATCGAACCCTAAGTCTTGCTCAATCATAAAATCTAATTGACGTGAGATGATGAAAATTCCACAAGCCAGAATAATTGCAATAGTAAATTGAAATACAACCAATGCTTGACGGAGGCGGCCTGCGGAGTTCCCAAGATTCAATTTGCCTTTTAAAACTTGAGCAGGTTGAAATGAAGAAAGATAGAAGGCAGGATAACTTCCAGCCAGTAAACCAGTAACAATTGCCAATCCAACCAGGGTGGCAATGAAATATGGAATATTTTCTGAGTTGAAAGAAATATTTTTGTCAGTAAGCAGATTGAAAAATGGAAGTGCCAACTGAACAATCACGAGGCTTACAAGAATAGAGATAAATACAATGATCATGGCCTCGCCCAAAATCTGACTCACCAAGGAAGACCGAAAGGCGCCCATGGTTTTGCGGATTCCAATTTCAGACGCTCGTTTTGTGGCCTTAGCGGTAGATAAGTTCATGAAATTGATACAAGCAATCAGTAGTATGAACAGCGCAAGGGATCCTACCACATAGATGTAGGTTATCCGTGGGTTTTTACTTGTATCTGATTTCAGATAAATATCTTTTACAGGTTCAAGCGAAAGCGTTTTATGAAGACCTAGTGCTTTCATTGCCTCTGCACCATGCCGCAACAACACCTCATTGATCTTTTCGGTTACCACCACAGGGTTATGGCCAGGTACTAATTTTAGGTAAGAGGGTACAAAGTTTTGGCCAGCCCATTCATTAGCGGCTTCATTATTTTTGGTGATGTATTCTCCAAACCCCTCGCTGGTCATGGAGGTAAAGAAGTTAGCTTTTATATGGCTGTTGAAACTTTCAAGAAAAACTCCTGTCACTTTGTAGTCCGTCAGCTTACCACCTTGGCTAATAGAAATAACTTTATTGAGGGCTGGTTCCTTACCAAAAAGTTTTTCCGAAAGCGTTTCAGAAATAACTACCGAATTGGCTTCTACCAGCGCTTTCTTAGGATTACCTTCTTTTAGATTGTATGTGAATACATCAAATAATGTTGAATCCGCCAGCATTCCATTTTTCTCATAAAATAGGTTTTCCTGATATCGTATTAGACTTTGACTGACTCCAATTGGGTTAATGACTCTCACTGCAGCCTCAATTTCAGGAACTTCATCTTTCAAAGTCATGGCAATAGGCGGAGATACGGAACCTTGCTTATTGAATCCTACTTCGGATTGAAAGTTCGTTACGATCCGATAGAGATCATCACCTTGTTTGTGATGTTTATCATAACTTATTTCGTCCTGAATGTAGAGGGTTAATAATAAACAGCAGGCTACCCCCAGGGCTAGCCCAAAAATATTGATTGCAGAATAAACCCTGTTGTGAATTATGTTTCGAAGGGCGATCTTAAAATAGTTGAGTAACATACTTTTTCCTTTGTGAAGAATGTATAGTGAAAGAATTCAATCCTGCTAGGCTAAATCAGTGCCAATAAGAAATTGTTGATTGGGCTTTAAAATGAATGCTTTTTATAAAACGGAAATCCGTTTATGAACGAAACTGTCCGCTATCGATCAATCTTGATGCCCATGGTAGCGCATCTCTTTTTCGCGCTCTGCATCTTCTTTTTCGCGTTTTATGCGCACTTTGGCAGGTGGCCCCACCATAATAGGAACTCTTTCAACTTCCACGTTGGCAAGCTCAAGGCCATACATTTCTTCGGTGGATAAACTATGATTTTTTATAAACCGATAGCCTTGAATGATTAGGTTATCGAAGGTTGAAATTTCACTATCCACAGAAGCTAACGAGTGCAGAATAATAAATTTAAAATCGGCCGGCATACTATGTTTTTGAAGAGAATCATAATGACTGATTACATCTATTTCTGCGGCCTCGGCCATGTCGTGCAAAATTTTATTGAATAATAAATTCACCCGGTGATCGGATTTAAAACCCAGTTTGATTCGAATGAAAAAACATTTCTTGGGAATGATGGTATCTACCGAATACTTTGAAGTGTAAGGACTATCTACGGTATCCACATGAACAAACCAATACGCATCGGCTCGCTTGGGTCTCTTTTTAAAAATTGAATAGATAATATTTGAATCAATATAACGCTTGCTATTGGCTACCGCCATGTAAACTAAGTTGGTAGCTTCTTTGGGTACGGATGTATCGTTTTGCAAATCCTGAATGAGTGGAACGTAATGTTTTAAATCTACAAACTCAGTATGTCTGTCTCTAAGAATTCGAGCTCTTAAGAGTATATACATCATTAAAAAGAAGATGAAGGCAATACTAAATGAAAACCAACCACCATGACTAAACTTACTTAGGTTAGAGACAAGGAATGCTCCCTCAATAGAAAAGAATGATACTGCAATTAAGATTGTTCGTACGGTAGATTTTTTTGAGGTGGAGAAATAATAGGTCAGCAACGAAGTAGTCATTAGCATGTCAAATGTGATTGCTAATCCATACGCTGATTGCATGGCATCGGATTCTTTGAAATAAAGAACCACCATGATACATCCGAACATCAAAATCCAATTGATGGATGGAATATAGATTTGACCTTTTACCTGGCTTGGATAACGAACGCGCGTAGCCGGCCATAGTTTTAATTTCATGGCCTCGTTTACTAAAGTGAAAGTTCCTGAAATTAATGCCTGACTTGCAATGATGGTTGCCATGGTGGCGATGATGACCCCAAAGAATAACAGGAACTGGGGCATGATCTCAAAGAAAGGAATTGCTCCATCTAATTTGGTGCCTTGGTGTTCTAACAACCATGCGCCTTGTCCGAAGTAACTTAATAACAAACATATTTTTACAAACACCCACCCCAGTCGGATATTAGATTTTCCACAATGCCCCAAATCTGAGTACATGGCTTCGGCTCCTGTCGTACAAAGAAATACGGCCCCTAAAATCCAAAACCCACCCGGATATTTAACCAACAAATCATACGCATAAATTGGGTTTAATGCTTTTAGTACTGAAAAATTTTCAGCCAAATGAAACATGCCAATGGAGCCAATAAATAGGAACCACACAAGCATTACGGGACCAAATGTTTTACCTACCACGCTGCTCCCAAATTGCTGAAAGAGAAAGAGGCCTAATAGAATTGCAATTACAATGGTGATAATGGTTTGTTCAGTAATGTCTGGATTTAAGCTTCTCAATCCTTCAATGGCAGAAGTTACGCTGATAGCAGGTGTAATAAATCCATCGGCAATTAATGTACAACAACCAATAATAGCGGGAAAGATAACCCAGCCTGCTTTGTATCTGCGCACCAATGCGTAAAGAGCAAAGATTCCACCTTCACCTTTGTTATCGGCACTTAAAGCGAGATAAACATATTTGATGGTTGTGACTAACGTCAGTGTCCAAAAGACGCATGACAATCCTCCAAAAATTAAGTCTTCGGTAATGATATGATCAGCAACAATAAAGCGAAGTGTATAAATAGGAGAGGTACCAATGTCACCATAGATAATACCCATGGCTACCAACACGCCTGCTGTTGAGATCTTATTTAGCCTCGAATCTTTAGAATCCATCAGGTACTTTGCTTACTAAGTTCTTCCTGGTTAATCTTTTCCTCATTACGGCCTATTATCAGTCTATTACTTCTATCGTACGAAAAGTAATTCCACATCCAGCTGAAAAAGGTAAACACTTTATTCCGAAATCCAACAATCGACATCAAATGAACGAACATCCATACATACCATGCAAATACCCCCTGAAAGCGAATACCTTTTATATCTACCACTGCTTTGTTGCGGCCTATGGTTGCCATTGAGCCTTTATCAAAGTAACTAAAAGGTTTAATGGGTTTGCCAGATATTAATTTTTTGATATTTTTTGCTAGTAATCGCCCTTGCTGTTGTGCAGGGGGTGCCATCATAGGATGACCTTTGGGAAATTTCTCGTCACCTTCCATAAGAGCCACATCTCCAATGGCAAAAATATTCTCATGGCCTTTTACACGATTGTATTGATCTACAAGCAAGCGATTCCCACGCGTTATTAAATCAGGGTTTATTCCTTCAATCGGATTTCCTTTTACACCGGCCGCCCAAATCAATGACTTCGAAATAAGTTTTTCTCCTGTGCTAAGCATTATTTCATACCCATCATATGATTTCACAGCAGCATTTAAATGAACTTTTACGCCCATTTCAGTAAGAAACTTTAGGGCTTTTTCACCCGCTTGCACAGACATTCCATTCAACAATCGAGGTGATGCTTCAACCAAATGGATATCCATTTGGCGCATGTCCAATTCTTTATAGTCTTTTGGAAAAACATTTTTCTTCAACTCGGTAAGTGCTCCTGAAAGTTCAACCCCTGTTGGTCCGCCACCTACAATAACAAAGTCCATCAGGCTGTTCATTACTTCAGCATCTTCTGTTAATAATGCATATTCTAATTGCCTGATTATTTTATTGCGGAGTTTTGTGGCATCTACAATGTTTTTCATAGATGATGAGTATTTTTCAATCTCAGTCATTCCATAAAAATTTGTTTTCGCCCCGGTAGCAATTACCAGATAATCGTACTTCACCACTCCAATAGATGTCTCAATATAATTTTCAGAGGCGTTTATCTTTTTTACTTCGCCAAGGCGAAAGTAGAAATCATCTTGTTTACCAAATAACTTTCTGAAAGGAGCAACAATTGAGTTGGTTTCGAGGCCAGAAGTAGCCACCTGATAGAGTAAAGGCTGAAAGGTGTGGTGGTTGTGTTTGTCGAAAAGCACTACCTGTACATTACGATTCTGAAGGCCTTTAATTACTTCAAGACCACCAAACCCACCACCAATTATGATTACACGGGGTTTGCCCAGGTCTGCGATACGCGTGCGCGTTGTTATTAATTTGGGCATTTAAAGAGAATTCTGGCGCTAAAAAGGGTGCAATTTACAGGTTGTCGAAGGATTTCATCTTGTTTGAAATATTTTTTTGTACTTGAGTTCTTAACCCATGTAAACCCCTTAATTTTGAATACTAAACTAACAACCGTTATGCTAAAAAAATTCTTGTTCGTATGTTCAATAGGAGCGCTCATGATGAGCTGCGGTGGAGAAGCTGAAAAGCTGAAATCACAAGTAGATTCATTGAAAACAGAGTTGCAAACCAGCCAGCAATTTGCCGTTGCTCTTCAAGAGGTGGGTGTGTTAATGGACTCCATTGATGCTAATCGTAAACTACTTCGCGTAAATATGGTAGAAGGCACTACCTACGATGATTATAAGTCGCGGATGAAGGACATTAATAATTATGTAAAAGATACGCAGAATAAAATTGAGGATTTGGAAAAGACCTTAAAGAAATCAAAGGGGAATACCAATGCCCTTTCTGCAACTATCAAAAAATTGAAAGCTGATTTAGAGGAGCGCAACAAGGAAATAGCCCAGCTGAATGAGCATGTAAATCAACTTAGAAACGAAAATCAAAATCTGATTACAACGGTGGGATTGCAGGAAGCGGAGCTCACGGATAAAGAGGCTCAGATTTTAGCTAAACAGCAGGAATTAGCATTCATCGAAGCCAAAATACAAGAGTTAATGATTTCCAGTAAGGTAAGTGAGGCTGATGGATACTATGCACGTGCCCAAGCTGTTGAAGAAGCGGCTAATAGAACTAAGTTAGCACCTAAGAAAAAGAAGGAGACGTATAAAGAGGCAGTAGAACTTTATAAGAAAGCACTTTCCTTAGGTAAGGAAGAAGCTCAAGTAAAAATCACAGAACTTGAGAAGAAGATTAAGTAATTGATCATAACTAATAAATCTTGAAGACCCTGTATTTTATTACAGGGTCTTTTATTTTGTTTCAGCTTTTCTGTTGATAAAGTAATTCCCCACCAAGGCCGCAATTAAAACTCCGATTGTATCCAAAACCCAATCCCATACATCGGGTGTACGGCCTGGCGTTAAACGCTGATAGTTCTCATCAAGAATCCCAAATAGAGATCCAATTAGAATAGTGATCACTATTAATTGATATCTTTTCTCAAGAGAGAATTCATGAGCTAACCAAAAAAAGATTGCCAACCCCAAAACAAAGTATTCGGCACAGTGTATGAGTTTATCTGGAGTTAATTCGAAGGCTTTGGGAATTTTATTTCCCGGAACAGAAGACCCAGCAAGTATTAAGAGACAAAAAAAAGCAAGGCTAACACGAGCTATTGAAAGCGGCTTCATCTATCCCATACGAATTAGGTACAGTGTGTAAGCTATATATCCTCCCAATAAAATAAATGCTTCCCATCGATCTAATTTGCGCGTATTGAGAGTAAACATAAAAATCATTAGAACCACGGTAGCTCCACCCAGTACATAGATATCGAAATTAAGATTGGCGTTATATTCCATTGGGTTAATTAAACCAGTAATAGGAAGAATAAAAAGGATATTAAAAATATTTGATCCCACCACATTGCCAATAGCAATATCAGTATTTCGTTTATAGGCAGCCACTGCAGATGTGGCAAGCTCAGGTAATGAGGTGCCTGCTGCGAGGATAGTCAAGCCAATTAGTTTATCACTTAATCCATAGTTTTTTGCAATCAAAATAGCGTTATCAACAACCAACATTCCTCCACCTACCAAAAGAGCAAGGCCTAAAATAATAAGTCCCACTGATTTAGGATTTGAGAAGATTATTATTTCCCCCTCATCGCTCAAATCGGTGGCGTGTGACATAGTTCTATACACGTAGATCATAAATCCACAAAACGTTAGAAGCAGAATGAATGAATCAATCCGGGTCAAGTTGTTAACCTCACTTCCCCAAAGCAATTGATCATTCACTAAACCGAATAAAATAACGGCAGCCAACAGCGAAAGCGGAACTTCATACTTTACCGTATTTCGCTGAACAATGAGCGGGTAGATAAGACCTGATATGCCTAGAATAAATAATAAGTTGAAATTATTACTTCCTATCACGTTACCAAATGCCGCTGAATTATATCCTTTTATGGAAGAAGTGACACTTACGAGCAACTCTGGAGTAGACGTGCCTAATGCCACTACCGTAAGGCCAATGGCTATGTTTGAGATATTAAACCTTTTTGCAATTGAAGAAGCACCACTAACGAGAAAATCAGCCCCTTTAATAAGAATAACAAACCCCACGAGTAACAGGGTGATAGCTAATAACATAGGAATTTGTTTAGGGTTTTCGAAATATAAATCTTTTTCTTTTGACCTGAAAAGGTACATGTTAAAAATTAACTGCCAAGAAACGATGTTTCTTTTTAAATTTGCGGTTTAATAATCATGACGTTAGAGATATTCGCTACTCTGTTTCTTGTCTTTTTGAATGGCTTTTTTGTTGCGGCTGAGTTCGCGATTGTAAAAGTAAGATCATCTCAAATCGCACTTGAAAAGGGCACATTGGCCAAGGAAGCCGCAAAATCAATTGTTAGTAACCTGGACGGTTATCTGGCTGCTACTCAGTTGGGTATTACCTTGGCTAGTTTGGGTCTTGGTTGGGTAGGTGAGGATGTGGTCTCCAAGATTGTGCTCGATATTATGAGTTCCCTAGGTCTACAAATGAGTGAGGCTACTGCGCATAGCATTGCTCTTCCCGTAGCCTTCATCATACTTACCATCTTACATATTGTATTTGGAGAGTTAGCTCCCAAATCGATTGCTATTCGATATCCAAGTAGCACAACCATGAAGTTGTCAATTCCTTTGCGTGCTTTTTATTTTGTATTCCGCCCCTTTATATGGTCGCTCAATGGATTCGCCAACCTGATTTTAAAACTTTTTGGCATTAAGCCGATGAGTGAAATAGATATCCACTCGGAAGAGGAATTAAAACTTATTATTGCTGAAAGTGAAGAGGGAGGAGCCATTGAAATGAGCGAACGCGAGTTGATTCAAAATGTATTTGATTTTGACAATCGGGTAGCACGGCAAGTAATGGTGCCTCGTGTTAAAATGAGCATGATGAAGGCAGAAACCACTATGGCGGAAGCTATGAACATTGTGTTGAAGGAAGGTTACTCGCGCTATCCTATCTATGAGCAGTCAAAAGATGAGATAGTGGGTGTGGTTCATGCCAAGGATATCATTTCTGTTTTCTTTCAGAAAGAAAACAAGGGCCTTCGCGATATTATGCGTGCCGTTCAGTTTATCCCTGAGACAAAACCAATCGATGTTTTATTGCGAGATTTTCAACGCACCAAAGCACAGATGGCATTTGTTGTAAGTGAGTTTGGTGGAATTATAGGGTTGGTAACGCTTGAAGATATTTTAGAAGAGTTGGTGGGGGAAATTCAAGACGAGCATGATCATGAACAACAGATTGTTGTTTCAACGGATAAGCAGACCTATCAAATTGCAGCTCAGTCCTCGTTACATGATATAAATAAGTTACTAGATGTTCCTTTTCCTGAAGCGGAAGAATACGAAACACTAGCTGGTTTATTAACGTTTGAAAAGCCAGCATTGAAAGAAGGAGATGTTTTCGAACTTTTTAATTACCGGATTAAAATTCTAAAGATTAATCAAACCTTACCTGAATCGGTTGAGGTGAAACTGTTGGATGAAACAGCTATTGATTAATTTCTTCAAAACCACTTTTTGTATTTGAAGTAACCAAGCATAGACAAAAAGATGGCTCCCATCAAGCCTAGTACACCATAATAGCCCCATGAGCTTGTGAGCTCGGGCATATTTTGAAAGTTCATTCCGTAAATACTGGCGATAAAGGAAAGTGGAATAAAGATGGTAGTGATTACGGTTAATAATTTCATTACCTCGTTCATCCGATAGTTGATGGTGTTCATGTATAAGTCCATCAAGGTAGAAGTAAGGTCTTTGTAAGTATCTAACGAGTCGATTAAGTGAATTACATGGTCATAAACATCCGAGAAGTATTTTACATTTCTATCTTCAATAAAATCATCTTCGTTCTTTATAACCTTGTTCAAAGCTTCTCGAAGGGGGTAAACTAATTTGCGTAAATAAATAAATTCCTTTCTTAATTTTTGAATGTGTTGAAAATCTTCAACGGATGGATTACTTGAAATGTTTTCTTCAATATCTTCTATCTGTTTTCCAATATTTTCCAATATGGAATAATAACTATCTACAATGGTGTCAATGATTCGATAGAGCAGATAATCTGCGCCTCGTTTGCGAATGATATTGGTATCTTGCTTAAGGCGCGATCTCAGGTTTTCAAAAATATCACCTTCCTTCTCTTGAAAAGAGAGCAGGTAATTTTTCCCCAACACAAAACTGATATGTTCGTAATCTATACTTTGTCCTTCAATCCTGTAGAGCATCTTTAGCGTAAAGAAAAGATGCTGTTCGTATTCATCAGCTTTGGGTTGATGATTAGTATTTAGAATATCTTCAATAAGCAGGTAATGGAGGTCGAATTTCTTCGCAATTTTTTTGATTAATTCCTCATCCGACAAGCCATCCACATTTATCCAATTGATCAAATTCAGATCGCACTGCTTGAGGAGTTCGTCAATAGGCAAATTTTCACGAGCTACAAATGACTTATCATCATAGGAGATTAGCTCAAGAATGACCTTTTCGCCTGAAGGACCAGTATGGATTTCATGAGGACGGTCAGTCAACTGCTCATGCAAGTGCTTAAGTGCTGCCTTTCTTTTGGCTTTGGTATTCTTCATACAAGAGGTTAGCGATTAATAAGTAGCCGGCCCGGATACCCAAACTCAATGTTTTCTTTAACGAATTGTTGCTGTATCGAACTTAATACATCACACTTTAGTTCAAATGCACGTGTAGGGGTGTCAGTCCAAACATAACCCCGAAGTTGTATGCCAAACTCAGAAAAGGTAATAACCTTTACAATCACCACAGATTCACCCTCAGTTAGTTCTTCTGGAGATCGGTTATCGATGCAAAACCGGTGGCTTAATCCGGTTTGTTGAATGATTTCCATTGCTTTATTAACGTTGGCATTAAATGCGATGGGGACTTCAATAAATACGCAAATCTTTTCGTCTGTGAGTGTTGAATTAATAACGGTTTCGTTGCTAATTACGCTATTAGGAATTACTACGCGCTTGTTTTCAAAATCTTTTATAATGGTGTGGCGTAACGTGATGTCTTCTACATCGCCCGAATACAGTTGACCAATTTTGACTCGATCACCAACGCGAAAAGGTTTAAAGATCACCAGAAAAAGACCACTAATAATATTCGAGAAGGCGGATTGAGAAGCGAAACCAACAATAGCCGCAAGCACACCAGCCCCTGTTAATAAGGTGGTGCCCATAGTTCTAAGGGCTGGAATTGATCTGAAAATAATAATGGCTGCGATTAGAGAAATAATGAAATCAACCGCATTCTTAAAAAAGTTGTAGCGAGTTGGGTCAACTTTAAGTTTGTGTGCTGCACCTCTGATAAATTTGCCAATGAGCGACCTGAAAATGCGGGAAACAACGAAGGCAACTGCCAATACAGAAATGATGAAGATTACTTGTTCCCACTGTTTGTCAATCCAATTCATGACTTCGAAAATAATCAAATAGTTGACAGCCTTAAGTCAATCATTGCTAATTTTAAATCTCATTTATCCTTCCATATTTCATATTTAGTGTTAGGGTGATTGCTTATTATTGTAATTCATGATTAGAGACCTGGATAGCATCAAAGTGCCTGTGGCGCAACAGATGGAAGAGTTTGAACAAAAGTTCAGAGCTTCTATGAAAACCCGCGTCCTCCTGCTTGACAAAATCATGACCTACATTATCAAGCGCAAGGGGAAGCAAATGCGTCCGTTGTTTGTGTTTTTAAGTGCCGGAGCAACGGGCACTATCAAGGAATCCACATTTAGAGGTGCATCTTTAATTGAACTCGTTCACACAGCAAGCCTTGTTCATGATGATGTAGTTGATAATTCGAATTATCGAAGAGGTTTTTTTTCGGTGAATGCGCTATGGAAAAATAAGATTGCAGTGTTGGTCGGTGATTTTCTACTTACGCGAGGATTGTTTTTGGCGTTGGAACACAAGGATTATGATCTGCTAGGTATTTGCACAGAGGCGGTGAAGGAAATGAGTGAGGGAGAGTTGATGCAGATGGAGAAAGCTCGTCACCTTGATATCAGTGAAGATATTTATTACGAAATCATTCGGCAAAAAACGGCTTCGCTAATTGCGTCTTGCTGCGCGGTTGGAGCAAGTTCTTCCGGGGCATCACCAGAAGTTGTTGAAAACATGAAAAAGTTTGGTGAGTGCGTGGGTATGGCTTTCCAAATAAAGGATGACCTTTTCGATTATGGTGATGATGAAATTGGGAAACCGTTAGGAATAGACATCAAAGAAAAGAAGATGACATTGCCTTTAATTCATTCGCTATCAAAAGCTCCCTGGCTAGAGAAGCGAAAAATTATAAGCATTGTTAAGAATAACAGTGAGGACTCTAAAAAGGTAAAGCAGGTAATTGAGTTTGTGAAAAAATCGGGGGGAATAGAATATGCCAATCAAAAAATGAAAGTCTATTTTGATCAGGCAATGACTTTACTGGAAACCGTGCCGCCCTCCGAATACAAAACCTCGTTGGTTGACTTGGTAAACTTTACAATCGAACGGAAAAATTAGGTTTCGACAGGGCTCAGCCTGACAATAGTGAATTGCCTAGGTTAAGGCAACTCGTTCGCGACCCGCCTCTAGAATAGCGTATTCTTTTACCTTAGTGAAAATGGATTTATCCAACACCTTTGCTGCAGCGCCAATATCGGTTGGTGAGAAATTTCCTTCAGCTTCCCACCATTTTTTAGCGTTTTCGCGAGCTTCAGATTTATCAACTTCGAAATAGTTAATGATCGAATCTGAAATAATCCATGCCTTTTCTACCGTAGCATATTTCTCAAAAATCATAGATCGCATTTGTGTTCCGCTCGATTGATTTTTGAAGTGGGATAGGGTATAGGACATTGTTTCGGGCTCGGTCATGATCATGTCCCAGTATTTTTCTGACGCAACTATCTGAGCAGTAGTAAGTAAATAACCGTAACCCCTTTCAATTGGCTCCTTGGTGATCTGGCATTGAGCCTTAAATTCCTTCTTTTTCTTTCCAAACAACGAGTCGAACAATGCCATGATTATTAGTTTAAGTGATTTACCTTATTAGATACTTCGTTTTGGGTAAATAGTTGCATGCGGAGGCCCTTTTTTTGAGTAAACCGTCAAAAAAAGGGTGTGAGTTGATGAATAAACTTAAAGTTTAGTCGTCTGACCACTTCGAGTGGTCTTGACGACTCGAAGGTTAACTGCCTTTATTAGAATTCTTTTTTGCCTGAATGAATTTTTCATGCTTGGTAAAAAAATCTTCTAATTGTTTAACAGGCAACTTCTTAGCTATGATCTTTCTCTTGTTGTCAAGGATATAGAGCGCAGGAGTGGTTTCTGACAGGTAAAGTTGTGAATAATGCTGGGGCAGATACGATCTCGGACCATTTACGGTAATCCAGGGTGTTTTAAATTCTTTTATGAAATTCTTCATCTTCACCATTGAGGTATCAGAAGAAACTGCAAATACTTGAAAATCAAATTTTGTATGACTCTTGTTGTAGAATTCAACAAGCTTGGGCGTTTCTTCACGGCAATGCCCACAGTCCGGATCGAAAATAAAGAGGATCGTGTATTTATTCTTGATGTCATACATGGATCGGGATTGAAGATTTTGATCCTGCATAATCAGGTTAGCGCCTGTTTTGCCAATTAAGCTTGGTCTAAGTTTTTCAGCATAGTCTTTCAAACTTTTTTTGATGGACGCAGTAGCCCAATAATCCATTTCGCCTGAAACAAAATATTTATCATAAAGTCTCACGTACACTTCATCAAGTCCCATAATCTCAGGACTCTGATACATGAATACACAGTTCCATACCAGATACTTGTAGGTTTCCGGATTCTTTTTGGCCTTTGCCACCATTTTATCGATGGCCATCATAATGGTATCAGGAATGGGTGCATATAGTTTGTTTAAATACTCTTTTATTTTTTCCTGATAGATCGGTCTTGGTAGTCGAAGCATAGCATCATCTGCCAGATCAAACTTGTCAAAGAAATGTTCCCGATAATACTTTAGTTGAAAGGATGAATCGATGGTGCCATCTGCTTTGGTAGGCGGCATAGGTGCTTCAATAGTTTGAGTTGATTTAATTAACCGGGCGGTAAGTAAGGTTGGATTTTTATCCACCAATTCATTTTGGTATTTAAGTACCTGGTCATTGATTTTGGCAAATGATTCTCGGGCTGATTTTTTTTGATCTTCGGTTAACGTACTGTCCTTTATAATTTTTGTAAAGGGTTCTGCTTCTTTTCCACGCTCCATATTGAACCGCATATTTTCGAAGAAGAGACGATTATCATCATCACCCTTTACCGTGGCCGTTTTAATAAAGTCTTTTGAATCGCCTTCAATAGCAAAACGTTGATTGGGACCCACCACAAAATCAAAAATTTTAGAATATCCGGAAGATGTTTTTAACACGAGGTAGTAAACCCCTTGCGGTAGTGATATTTTATTGTCGAACGTAAAGCTGCCGGCAGCATTTGCCTGAGCAGTATCTTTTAAATTTGTTTGCTCGCCATAATAGGATCCTAAATAAACGGTAGTGTCACTCCAGCCTTTAATCTTGAAATCAATTTTATATCCTGTCTGTGCCCCAGCTCCTAGAAAAGAAATGAGTGAAATAAATACAATCAGTAGTCGCATTTTCTGTTCAAAATTAGAATAAGACAAATTTCTAAAATTCATAGGTCTTTACAAGGCAATTAATAGACCAAATCAGCAGAAGGTAAGTTTGACCTATGCACTCTCAACTTTTAAAATTACTTTTGCAGCGCTTAAAACATGTCGTTATCCACATCTCATCTTACTAAAGTTTACGATCAGCAGCGAGCTGTTAACGATATCTCCTTTACGGTAGAAAAAGGTGAGATTGTTGGGTTTTTAGGCCCTAATGGAGCCGGAAAATCCACTACTATGAAGATTGCTACGGGGTATTTGCCTGCAACCTCAGGTACGGTTTATGTCAATGGCCTTGATGTAGCTACTCATTCATTACAAATTAGAAAAATGATTGGCTACTTGCCAGAACATAATCCCCTTTACCTGGATATGTATGTGCACGAGTATCTTCATTTTATTGGACGTGTGTTTGAGATGTCAACCGCAAACTTGAAGCTACGTGTTCCGGAAATTATTGAATTGTGTGGTTTGAATCGTGAGCAAAACAAAAAGATTGAAGCTTTATCGAAAGGATACAGGCAACGAGTTGGGTTGGCGCAAGCACTTATTCACAATCCTGAGGTGCTAATATTGGATGAGCCAACAACAGGTTTAGACCCAAATCAAATTTTAGAGATTAGAAAATTAATTAAGAAGGTCAGTGCGGATAAGACAGTAATCTTCTCAACACACATCATGCAGGAGGTTCAGGCAATTTGCGATCGGGTGATTGTAATTAATCAGGGTGAAATAGTGGCGGATGATCGTGTGAATAATCTTTTGAAACTTCAGGGTAAAGCCAATGTAGTAGCCGAGTTTACAGATGAAGTACGTGAAGAGGCATTAAGTATGTTAGCAGGTGTTGAAAAAGTTACTCGTCTTGAAAAAGGATTATATCGTCTCACTGCCAAAGAAGGAGTAGACCTAAGACCTGAAATCTTTCAGTTTGCTTCTGAGCAAAAGCTTTCGCTGATTGGCTTGAAACAAGAAGAAAATACGCTCGAAGATATTTTCAGATCACTCACCGTAAAAGAAGCAGTTTCATGATTCAGGTATTTGTTAAAGAGTTTAACAGCTTTCTGAATTCGCTGATCGCATACATTGTGATCGGGGCATTTCTTACCGGCATCGGTTTGTTGATGTGGGTATTTCCTGAGACTTCCGTTTTAGACTATGGCTTTGCCGATTTGGACACCTTGTTTTCCATGGCGCCTTATGTCTTTATCTTTTTGATTCCCGCCATCACTATGAAGAGTTTTGCGGAAGAAAAAAAGATGGGCACGTTGGAGTTGTTGCTTACAAAACCATTGAGTGATTGGAATGTGGTGTTGGGAAAATTTTTGGCTACCTGTGCATTAGTCCTATTAGCGTTATTGCCTACGTTCATTTATTATTATTCAGTTTATTTATTAGGCAATCCGGTTGGTAATGTTGATTCGGCAGGCGTGATGGGATCCTATCTTGGGTTGGCACTTCTTGCTATGGTATTTTGCGCAGTCGGACTTTTTGCATCATCGCTCACCTCCAACCAAATTGTTTCTTTCATCCTTGCTGCCTTTTTATGTTTTATTATTTACACAGGCTTCGAGTCAGTTTCTTCTTTTGGTGGCAATGCAGCACTGCTGATTAAACAAGTTGGTATTATTTATCACTACGAATCGCTAAGCAAAGGCTTAATTGATAGTCGTGATGTGATTTATTTTTTAAGTGTTGCCGGATTTATTTTACTCACAACCAAAGTGGTTATAAGCAGCAGGCAATGGTAAAGTGGATGCAACGGAAAAAGACGGGCGACTTGCTACTGCTGGCCAATGGACTAGCCTTGGTTATTTTATTGAATCTACTTGCTTCATTTTACTTTTTTAGGATTGACTTAACGGAGGAGAAACGATATTCCATTCAACCGCAAACAAAGGAGCTTCTTAAAACATTAGATGACGTTGTGTTTGTGGAGGTCTTTTTAGAAGGCGAGGATCTGAATCCTGAATTCAGACGTTTTCAAAAATCCGTTCGAGAAACATTGGAGGAATTCAGAATCCATTCCGACAATCGCATTCAATATACATTTACTAATCCGCTGCAAGCGTTAAATGAAAAAGCGCGAAACGAATACATTGCTGAGTTAAACTCAAAAGGCATTAGTCCACGCAATGTGATTGAAACTAGAGATGGGCAGCGTGTAGAAAAATTTGTTTTTCCAGGAGCATTGGTTTCATACGAAGGTTTTGAGGCTGGAGTAATGTTGTTAAAAGGAAATCGGGCGCAAAGTATCAATCAATCTGTTGAAGAAGTTGAGTTTGAATTGGCAAATGCTATTCACAAACTAACAAACACAAACCGAAAACGGGTGGGGTTAATTACGGGTCATGGTGAATTAGATAGTCTTGAGTTTGCAAGTTTTAACAATGCCTTGCTCGATCAATATGATGTGTATAATGTTACGCTTTCGCGGAAAGCTTCGGTTACTGATTACGATGTGTTAATTATTGCAAAGCCAACGCAGGAATTTTCTGCAGCCGATAAATACAAATTAGATCAGTACCTGATGCGAGGTGGAAAAATTCTCTTTCTGTTAGATCGGCTGGATGCAGATATGAGTCATGCTTCGGAAGATGACTACTATGCATTTCCTTACAATCTTAATCTGGATGATCAGTTATTCAAGTATGGAGTTCGGATAAACCCGGATCTCATTCAGGATGGAGTATCCGGTAAATATCCAATTGTTGTGGGGGGTGAGGGTAATCGACCACAAATCATGCAATTGGATTGGCCGTTCTTTCCATTAGTAAATCAATATGCTAATCACCCCATCACTCGAAATCTGGATGCATCCCTATTAAAGTTTGTCAGCAGTATTGATACGGTAAAAGCAACACGCGTAAAAAAGACTCCTTTGTTTTTCTCTTCTCAATATTCACGCAAAGTAACAGCACCTGTTAAGGTAGGAGTGAATGATCTGCGCAAGCAAATGCAAGAAGGTGGATTTAACGATGGAAAAATTCCAATCAGTTATTTGTTAGAAGGAGAATTTACTTCGCTCTATAAAAACAGATTTGCGCCTGCTGGAGTTGACACAATTGGCTTTAAGGATAGCAGTGCCCCAACTAAAATTATTGTTGTTGCCGATGGGGATCTGGCCCGAAATGATGTAAACCCCCGTGATGGAAATCCTCAACCACTGGGCCTTGATCCATTTACGCAATACACCTTTTCAAATCAGGATTTGCTGATGAATATGATAGCTTATCTTGTGGAGGAAAATGGATTGATCAAAGCAAGAAACAAAGAAGTTAAAGTAAGGCCCTGGATAAAGAGAAAGTGCGGAGTGAACGAACATTTTGGCAAGTAGTTAATTTAGTGCTTCCACTCGTAGTACTTGTAATTTTTGGAATGATTCGTTCCTATTGGAGAAAGGTTAAGTATTCGAGATTTTAACAATGCAGGAAAAGAAAAACATTCGGCTACTGATTTCCCTGTTCGCGATAAGCGGAGTGTGTATTCTTCTTGTTTTTTTTGGAGGAAGGAGCGAACGCGCAGATGTTGATAAGAATCTTTTCAAGGTTGATGATCAAACGCAAATCAGTAAGATTGTGCTATCAACTCCCAGTAAAAATCAAGAAATTGAAATTCGCTATGACGGAACCAAGTGGATGGTTAATAATTCGTTTGAGGCCGATAATCAACTGATCACAGTATTCTTTGCCACACTGTTGCAAGCTGAACCCAAACGACCTGTTGCCGAAACGCTTCAAGACTCGATCGCTAACAGAATGGAGAAACAAGGAATTCGCGTCACCCTTTTTGAAGGCGAACAACCAGTAAAAGATTTTTGGGTAAGTGGTAACGATCAACGCTCAGAAACTTATTTTCAACTTGCAGAAGATAAAAAATCCTACCTGATAACAATTCCCGGCTACCGCGTTTTTGTTGCTTCGCTTTTTGAGCTGTCGGAAGCGGAGTGGCGTGACAAACGCATCTTCAATTTCAACTGGCAGAATTTCAAAAGTTTGAAGGCTCATTTCGCGCAGCAAGCAAATCAGGATTTTACCATTTCGTTTGCCAATCAGCTTTTTGGCATTGAAGAAGTGGAGGTGGCTGATACCACTAAGCTGAGTACTTATTTGGAGTCGGTCTTCAATCTTCAGGCAGATCAGTTTAATACCAATTCTTCAGGAAGGTATGATAGCTTGTTAAAAACTACTCCGGCTTACTCTATTACCGTAATGGATATTGCCAGCAGAACATATAAGTTAGAGGTTTTTCCACCCCTAAAGGGTGAGCAGGTTATTCTTGGACGACTGAATGATAATTTGTCGGCCTTATTTAATCCAAAACAAATAGCTCAAATCTCGCGGAAAAGGAGCTATTTTGAGTATTAACCCAACCAAACTGACTCATTTTTCAGATTGGTTTTTCTTTCTAACTTTACCGCCCTATAATAAACACAAACCACTGATTTGAGATGAAGTTCATTGTTAATTCAAGCTACCTGCTTAAGCAGCTTTCTAATATCAACGGGGTGATTACCACCAACCCAGTTGTTCCTATTTTAGAGAATTTTCTTTTTGAAATCGATAAAAGTAATCTAACGGTTACTGCCTCCGACCTTCAAACTTCTATGATCACAGAGATCACGGTTGAATCTAAAGAGAAAGGAAATATTGCAGTGCCAGCGCGTATCTTGTTGGATACCTTGAAAAACTTGCCAGATCAGCCCGTTACCTTTTCAATTGACGAATCAACCTATAGTATTGAAATCAGTTCGGACAACGGTCGCTATAAGTTAGCCGGTGAAAACGCTACTGACTTCCCTAAGGTGCCTGCCGTTTCAAATGACTTCTCAGCTTCTATTTCATCGGATGTTTTAGCAAAGGCAGTAAACAATACAATTTTTGCTACCAGCAATGACGAGTTGCGTCCGGCTATGACGGGTGTGTATGTTAACCTGGGTGAAAAGAATACTACGTTCGTTGCCACAGATGGTCACCGTTTGGTGCGTTACCGCAGAACGGACATCAAGTCTGAAAACGGAAACTCAATCATTATTCCACGCAAGGCGTTGAACTTATTGAAAGCAACGTTGCCTACTGAGAATACGGATGTGAGCATCGACTTCAACATGTCGAATGCATTCTTCAAGTTTGGACACATTCGCATGATCTGTCGTTTGATTGATGAGCGTTTCCCTGATTATGAAAATGTAATCCCGGCTCAGAATACCATTAAGATGACGATTAGCCGTACCGATTTATTAGGGTCGCTAAAGCGGATTTCGATTTATGCTAACAAAACAACGCATCAGGTGCGTTTAAAAATTACAGGAAGCGAGTTGCAGGTTTCTGCCGAAGATCTTGATTTCTCAAACGAAGCGAATGAGCGCCTTTCATGCGAGCATGATGGAGAAGATATCGAGATCGGATTCAATGCTAAGTTTTTGATTGAGATGTTAACTAATTTAGATACAGATCAAATCAAATTGAATATGTCGGCACCCAATAAAGCCGGAGTTATTTTCCCTTCCGAAAAGGACAAGGGCGAAGATATTTTAATGTTGGTGATGCCGGTAATGCTGAACCAATACGTATAGTTTTTCCTAACCTAAACCATTGAGAGCCTTCCCACGAAATGGGAGGGCTTTCTTTTTGACCTTTGATCCCGCTTGGGTATTGCGAAAACCTCACCCTACCCTCTTCCAGAGGAGAGGGTTATGCCTAGTTAAAATATATTCAAGACTGCTGGCTATCAAGCTTCAAGGGTTTATAAGTCATTCCTCTTCTTTGTAGGCACTATAAAATGTTATTTAAGAGTAGACCATGAACTTGAAATGCAAGAATGACCAACTCGACCCCGTCCCTCTCCGGAGGAGAGGGACGGGGTGAGGTTTTACTGGACGAGTTGCGAGGTTTGAGGATGAAGTGGTTACTTTTCAGTATTGTAATTCATAAAAATCCGAATTAACTTATCCTGAAATTGTCTATGGAAAATTTTGGCGCTTGGTGGGAAGGATTGAGCGGTGTGCTCAAAATCTATTGGAGCCTGGCGGTTCCTTTTACCCTCTTTTTCGTTTTACAACTCATACTTTCTTTTTTTGGGGGTGGCGAGTCGCCTGATGACCTGCCCGATTCAGAGGTGGAAGCAGATCATGGAATCTCATTTCAGTTTCTAACTATTAAAAACCTGGTAGGTTTTTTCACCATCTTTTCCTGGACGGGTATTGCCTGTATCGAAGCGGGATTATCGAATGGAATATCACTCTTAATTTCTACTGTGGCCGGATTGCTGATGATGGGTTTAATGGCCGGTCTATTTTACCTGATGATGAAAAGTGGGGCCGATGGAACTATGAAAATCAGCAGTGCCATGGGGCAATCGGGTGAAGTGTATTTAACCATTCCGCCCAAGCGTGGTGGCCTTGGAAAGATTCAGGTGAAAGTTACTGGTTCGTTGCGCACCCTCGATGCGATGACCGATGATCAAGAATCATTGCCTACCGGCAAGTTTATAAAAGTAGTCGATATACTTAATGATAATGTCCTTCTCGTAACCACTAACTAACCTTTCCTCATGTATACCTTACCCATTCTTGCCATTGTTGGCCTCTTTGTCTTTGTTCTAATCACCACCATACTCAGGCGCTACAAGCGTTGTCCTTCCGATCGCGTGCTGGTAGTGTATGGTAAAGTAGGAGGAGGCTCAGCACGATGTATTCATGGGGGCGCAGCGTTTATCTGGCCCGTGTTTCAGGACTATGCATTCTTGGACCTTACTCCCAACTCCATTGAAGTGAACCTGACTAGTGCATTAAGTAGACAAAATATTCGGGTAGACGTTCCTTCACGGTTTACCGTGGGTATCTCTACCGAAACCGGTGTGATGGAAAATGCTGCTGAGCGTTTATTAGGATTGAGCAAAGAAAGCATTCATGATTTAGCGAAGGATATCATTTTTGGTCAGTTGAGGTTAGTGGTGGCCATGATGGACATTGAAGAGATTAATAGCAACCGCGATAAGTTTTTGGCCAACGTGGCTTCAAACGTAGAAGCTGAATTGAAAAAGATTGGTTTAAAACTGATTAACGTTAACGTTACGGATATTAAAGATGAGTCGGGTTACATTGAGGCATTAGGAAAAGAAGCTGCTGCAAAGGCAATAAACGATGCTAAGAAAGTTGTGGCTGAAAGAAACAGAGACGGGTCGATTGGGGAAGCCAATGCGCATCAGGATCAGCGTGTGAAAGTAGCAGATGCCCAGGCGATGGCAGTGGAAGGAGAGAACTTAGCAAAGATTAAAGTAGCCAACTCAGATGCATCCAGAAGGCAACGAGAGGCCGAAGCGTTAAAGCTGGCAACGGCTTCTGAAAAAGTTCAGTTAGCTAAATCATTGGAAGAAGCTTACGCTGCCGAACAAGAGGCAGAGAGTGCCCGTGCCGAAAGAGACAGAGCAACACAGAATGCCAACATAGTTATTCCAGCTCAGATTAATAAAGAGAAGGTGGAGATCACCGCAGAAGCAGAAGCTGAAGTAGTGAGGCGTAAAGCAAGAGGTGATGCCGATGCGATCTTGTTCAAAAGGCAGGCAGAAGCACAAGGATTATTTGAAGTGTTAACAAAACAAGCCCAGGGTCTTGAGCAAATCGTGAAAGCGGCTGGCAATAACTCACGCGATGCGGTTCTGTTATTGATCGTAGATAAACTTCCTGAATTGGTTCGCTTACAAACAGAAGCGATCAAGAATATTAAGATTGACAAGATCACCGTGTGGGACAGCGGCTCAGGAAATTCAGCCGATGGTAAAAACTCTACGTCTAATTTTATTTCCGGACTTTATAAATCCGTGCCACCACTACAAGAAATTTTCAATATGGCAGGTATGGAGTTGCCAGACTACTTAAGGGGCAAGACCGAAGCTGAATTGAAGCAGATGGCTGAAGAGGCAAAAGCGAAAACTATTACAGTAGCCCCAGAGCCTGAGAAAGGGGAGGGTAAGGAAAAGGATAAAAAATAGAACTGGCCAAAAAATGATTCTTATAAATAGGCTTCCCATTGATGGGAGGCTTTTTTTATTTTACTAAATTGACCGTCAGAGTTTTTCATTTTACAAATGCCATTAAGTCTTAACGAAATCCGAAAACGTGCTATTGAATTCTCAAAGGAATGGGAAGGTGCAACCGATGAACGAGCAGAGTCTCAATCATTTTGGAATGCCTTCTTCAATGTTTTTGGTGTATCGAGAAAGCGCGTGGCCAATTTTGAAAAGCCCATTAAGAAATTAGGCGGACACCAAGGGTACATAGACTTATTGTGGAAAGGTATTGTAATGGTAGAACATAAAAGTGCGGGTAAGGATTTAGACAACGCATACAAACAAGCAAGGGACTACTTTCCAGGTCTAAAAGATGAAGAACTACCTCGCTATATCATTGTTTCCAATTTTCAACAGATAAAACTTTATGATCAATTAGGGGAAGTTGAATCGGAATTCAAACTAAAAGATCTGCAAAAGAATATAAACCTCTTTGGCTTTATCAGTGGATATGAGCAACGGGTTTACAAAGATCAGGAACCAGTTAATATTGAGGCAGCCGAACTGATGGGAGGTTTGCATGATGCCCTCCTTGCCAATGGTTATCAAGGCCATGAATTGGAAGTAATGCTTGTAAGATTGTTGTTCTGCTTATTTGCAGAGGATACTTCCATTTTCGAGAAGCAGGAATTTACACAATACATTGAACTTAGAACAAAAGAAGATGGAAGTGATTTGGGAATTCACCTTGCTCAGCTTTCTGAAGTACTCAATACACCTGAGAATGAGCGGCTTAAAAATCTAGATGAACAACTGGCTTCATTTCCTTATGTAAATGGCTCGCTATATAACGAGCAGCTTCATTTTGCCTCCTTTGATAGCGGCATGAGGAGTAAACTTCTGAAGTGCTGTTACTTCGATTGGAGCATTATCTCACCTGCCATTTTTGGATCTATGTTCCAAAGTGTGATGAATCCTAAAGAAAGAAGAAACCTTGGGGCTCACTACACAAGCGAAAAGAACATCCTTAAACTTATCAAAGGCTTATTTTTGGATGAGTTTTATGAAGAGTTTGAGACTGTAAAAACGAATAAAAGCAAGCTTATAAAGTTTCAGGAAAAGCTTTCAAAACTCAAATTCCTTGATCCTGCTTGTGGTAGTGGTAATTTTTTGATTATAACCTACCGTGAACTTCGATTGCTTGAACTCGAAATCTTAATAATTCTTTTCAAAGGACAGTTAGTTACTGATGTGAGCGAGCTGAGTAAAATTGATGTAGATGCATTTTATGGAATAGAGTATGATGAGTTTGCCTCTCAAATTGCTACAGTAGCCATGTGGCTAATGGATCATCAAATGAATATGAAGCTGAACGAAACATTTGGTGGCTACCACAAAAGATTACCATTAAAGAAAAGTGCGACTATCGTTCATGGTAATGCATTAAGAATTGAGTGGCAAAGTTTATTGAACCCGTTAAATAGTTATGACATAGTTGCAAATCATGTCAATATTTATTTGGAAGAACCTAATACTACTTATAAGGAAGTTAATGTAAAGGCCAAAACTCATAATGTGATTCGTGGTGCAAACCCAAATAAATCAAATAAGGAACAAGTAAGGTATAGCTACATCTTGGGTAATCCTCCATTTATAGGAACGTCCTATCAAACAAAAGAGCAAAAAGAGGACATGGCTTTAGTTTTCAATGGAGTAAAGTCATCGGGAATGCTCGATTATGTTTGTGCATGGTATTTACTTGCCAGTAAGTATATTAAAAATTCCAATACTGAAGTTGCCTTTGTTTCAACGAATTCGATAAGTCAGGGAGAACAGCCTTCATTGCTATGGAATGAGTTATATAGACATGGTGTAAAAATAAAATTTGGACATAGAACCTTTAAATGGAATAATGAAGCCAAAGGAAAGGCAGCTGTTCATGTTGTTATTATTGGTTTTCGTTTTGGAGATAACTCAGACAAGTTTCTTTTTGAATATCCCACTATTTCAGCTGAGCCACTTTCAAGAAAAGTAAGAAACATTAATCCCTACCTGGTTAATGGTGATGACGTGACTTTACCTTCTATATCCAAACCAATTTGTGAGGCGCCTTCAATGCAATCGGGTAGTGCACTTCGGGATGGAGGTTTTCTTATAATAAGTGATCAGGAAAAGGATAGTTTTCTGGCAAGGCATCCTGAAGGAAAGAAGTATATAAAGAAATTTTACAGTGGAGATGAATTTCTTAATGGATTTCATAGGTGGTGCCTTTGGCTTAAGGAAATCAATCCATCCGATTTGAAGAAGTATCCAGAAATAATTCTTAGACTTGAGGGAGTAAGAAAGTTTCGAGAAGCCAGCACGAGAACTGGCACAAAAAAGATGGCGGCCTTTCCAACCCTCTTTGCGGAGGAGCGTCAGCCAAAAAGTGACTTTCTTTTAATTCCAAAAGTAAGTTCTGAGAATAGGTTATATATTCCAATAGGGTATATGACTAAGGATGATATTATTACCGATAAGAATTTCTTTGTTCCAAAGGCTACAAAATTCCATTTTGGAATTCTAACTTCCTTGATGCACATGACTTGGATGAGATATACCTGCGGTAGATTGGAAAGTCGATATAGCTATTCAAATACAATCGTATACAATAACTTTCCATGGCCACAAGATTTACCCAAACATAAAATACAAGGTGTTGAAAAATTAGCGCAACAAGTATTAAAGGTTCGTGAACGTTATCCGGAAAATTCACTTGCAGATTTATATGATCCAATCACGATGCCTCCTGATCTCGTTCGTGCCCACCAGGATTTAGATAAGTTTGTTGACACGTGTTATCGTCCACAGCCCTTTGCAACTGAAATGCAGCGAATTGAATTTCTTTTTGATCTTTATAAGGCATATACTCAGCCTTTGTTTGGAAGTGAGAAAAAGAAACGGTCAAAAAAGTAAAGTTTCACATTCAAAAACCTCACCCCACCTCAAACGCACTTTTGTAAAATCCATTCACCTGAACGTATTCCAATAGTTCAACATAGAATGGATGCGAACCCAGTGTGGCACTATCGCCAATCATAATCAGTTTTTTCCGAGCCCGGGTCATTGCCACATTGGTTCTGCGGATGTCACCCAGAAACCCTACTTCCGCTTTTTCGTTGCTGCGCACAAAGCTAATCGCAATTACATCCCGCTCCTGACCTTGAAAGGCATCCACGGTATTAATTGAAATGAGTTTGTAAATGGGTTCAAGAATGTGCGAGGCTTCTGCCTGTTTTTGGAGATGAGTAACGTGTGCCCGGTAGGGAGCAATGATACCCATCGTAATGCCTTCTTCTAACCAGGTCTCTGCACCAACTTCCTCAACCAGTTTCTCAACTAGTTGTATCAGGAGATTTCCTTCGTCCAGATTAAATCGACTAAGTGTTTCAGGGTCTTGTTGTTCGGTATATCCACAACCTGCTGTGTCAATAAAATCAATAGGTAGTTGGTTAGGTCTTAGCAATTCTGCTCGTACCGAATCGTGTGCAATCAATTCATCTTTATAGAAATAATGCGATGAAAATTTCATTATGGCTTCGTGCATGCGGTATTGTACTTGCAGCATGCTAGCCCACTCAGGATGTTTTGAAATTCCTTTTTCAAAGAGCGTACGCGCCAGTCCCCCTTTGGCAGCTTCGGGAGATTTTATAGTAGGTGGCAATTGGCAATGATCTCCCGCCAGTATTGCGCGCTGAGATTTTAATAAGGGAATCCAACAAGCCGGTTCAAGGGACTGGGCGGCTTCATCAATAAAGACCGTTTTAAATCTTCGGCCACGCAGCACAGGATGTGAAGAGCCCACCAACGTACTGCA
>CAWBCB010000079.1:0-26334 GCA_963787095.1 uncultured Cytophagales bacterium
CGTGCTGATGACTGCGGGTATACCCAGTTTGTTCTGAATCTTCTGACGTTAGCCGCCAGATACCCATCACCATGGCAACGATGGCTCAAGTCATTAATTTGAATGGCAATTGGAAATTTCAGATCGGTGATAAACCTACCTGGGCTCATACAAACTATGATGATTCTAACTGGGAAAACATATATGCTCCATCTCCCTGGGAAGATGAAGGTTTTAATGGGTATGATGGATTTGCCTGGTATCGAAAAAAATTCGATGGAAAGAGTTTGACCAAAGAGGAAAGTTATTCTCTCAATCTCGGATACATTGACGATTGTGATGAGGTGTTTCTTAATGGCACATTAATCGGTCTGTCTGGATCAATGCCACCAAAATTCAAAACTGCCTATAACAGCGAACGAATTTATAACCTTCCAAATGAGCTTATTAATTATACCGGTGATAATACACTTGCTATTCGGGTTTTTGATGTAACACTAGGTGGTGGAATTGTTGATGGCAAATTGGGTATCCATCGAACACCTAAAAGCAGAATGATTGTTGATTTACAGGGACTCTGGTACTTCCAATTAAGTAGAGACGGTGAATCAGTGAAGACAAATGACACCAAAGGATGGGAAAAGATTATGGTGCCTTCCCCTTGGGAGCATCAAGGATTTCCGCGCTACGATGGCTTTGCCTGGTACAAACGATCCTTTACAATTGATGATAAGTATATAAATTCCGATGAGAACTTGGTTTTAGTGCTTGGGAAAATTGACGATTTTGATAAAACCTATTTGAACGGAAAATTGATTGGCTCAACGAATGACAGAAGGTCTTATGGAAATAGTAGATCTTACTTTGAAACCCGCGTGTATAACATTCCTACTAATCTGCTAAAGAAAGGGGCACCTAACATAATAGAGATTCAGGTTGAAGATATGGGCAACGTGGGAGGGATTTATGAAGGACCTATAGGAATTACAACTCGTACAATCTACGAACGATATTTTAGATAAGCCTAGATTTCGTTGATTAAAACAATCATTTGATTGACAGAAAAGAGAATCAAATAGAAAAATAATTTACCTTGTCTGGTGATTAACAACTTCTAATTATGCTCCGTAATTATTTAAAAATTGCCTTTCGAAATCTTCAGAGAAATACGATTTATTCGTTTATTAATATAGCGGGATTAGCAATAGGCATTGCGTGTAGTATCTTAATTATGCTTTGGGTTTGGGATGAGGTGTCGTACGACCGCTTTCATAAAAATGCAGATCGCCTTGGTCAACTCTGGATACATAATCAATTTAGTGATCAAATAACGTCCTCGCAAGCAGTTCCACTCCCTACATACGAATTTTTTAAAACCTATGATAGTCGGATAAAAAATACAAGCATTGCTCATTGGCCCTACAAACACCTTTTGACTTCGAAGGAAACTAAAATCTCAAAGTTCGGTCAATTTGTTACGCCAGAATTTTTAGAAATGTTTCAGTTTGAATTTGAAAAAGGATCGGCATCAACGGCTTTGAAAGATGCTTCTTCGATTGTTATAACCGAATCATTAGCTAGGGCACTTTTTGGAGATCAAGACCCAATGAATCAATCTATTCGATTAGAAAATGCCTATGACTTAAAAGTCACCGGAGTACTAAAGAATTTGCCGGGTAACTCATCGTTCGATTTCGAATTTTTAGCCCCGTGGGCAATTTATGCTACCCAAGATTGGATTAAGGGAAAAAATGATGCGTGGGACGATCAGTCTTTTCAGGTGTTTATAGAACTACAACCAGGTGTTGAGGTTAGTGAAGTAAACGCCTCTATTAAGAATGTATTAAAAGAAAAAACAGAAGATTCAAAAGTTGATCTATTCATTCATCCGCTAATGGATTGGCGTCTTCGTTCGTCATTTGAAAATGGGGTTCAAACGGGAGGTATGATTGACTACGTAATTTCCTTCTCCCTGATTGCGGCCTTCATCCTCGTTATCGCATGCATTAACTTTATGAACCTGGCAACCGCACGCAGTGAACGTAGAGCACGTGAGGTTGGTATTCGTAAATCCATTGGTTCGCGCAGAAGAGATTTGATCGGTCAGTTTCTGGGCGAATCTATTCTAATATCTTCCATTGCATTCTTCATGTCCATCGTTTTAGTTGAGCTTTCCCTTCCGTTTTACAATCAGTTGGTTGATAAAAAATTAGCCATTGATTACTCAACACCCGTAACATGGTTGTTGGCTATTTCATTTATATGCATCACTGGAATTTTTGCAGGGAGCTACCCAGCATTCTATTTGTCATCTTTCAATCCCGCCAAGGTGCTAAAAGGAAAACTACATGCGGGTCGCAATGCAACTGCGCCAAGAAAAATTCTGGTTTCGCTACAGTTCTTTTTTTCAATCATGCTACTAGTAGGCATGGCAGGTATTTATCTGCAAACACAACATGTAAAAAATCGCGAGACTGGGTATAATCGTGAGAACATGATTATGATTACTTCGAATGAAGAACTTAATAAGAATTTTAAAGCCATAAAAGAACAACTTCTTTCATTAGGTGTTGCTCAGTCTGTTACTACTGCCAGTAGTCCGATAACAGAAATTTATGGTAACAATACGTTAGAGTGGCCTGGTAAACCAGAAGATCAAGAGGTCTTATTCGCACGGGTAGTCACCGGATTTGATTACTCAAAAACGATGGGTATTAAAATGATTGATGGCCGCGATTTCTCGGAAGACTTTAAAAGCGACAGCAGTGCTATGCTCATAAATAGGGCTGCAGCCGATGCGATTGGAGCTGAGAACCCTGTGGGAATGGAAATTAAACTTTGGGGCAATACCTGGAAAGTAATTGGTGTGATAGATGATGTGGTGATGGCCTCTCCTTTTCGCGATGTACAACCTGGTTTTTTTCTTCTTAATCCCGATTGGGCTGAAGTGATAACTGTTCGATTAAATGAAACAAATGATTTAAATGGAGCCATAACAAAAATGGAAAGTGTCTTTAAGACTCTCAATCCCTCCTACCCATTTGAATATCACTTTGTAGACGAGCAGTTTTCTAAAAAATTTTCGTCCATCAACTTAGTGGGCACATTGGCTTCTGCATTTGCAATCCTTGCAATTTTTATAACGAGCCTTGGGCTCTTTGGCCTTGCCACATTTACAGCAGAGCAGCGAACAAAAGAAATTGGAATTAGGAAGGTGATGGGTGCAAGTACAATCAGTATCATTACCCTGCTATCCAAGGATTTTACACGATTAGTAGTAGTAGGTTTTGTTTTAGCGGCTCCTCTGGCGTGGTGGGGATTAAATGCTTACCTGGACAGATATACCTATCGGGTTACTGTTTCCTGGTGGATAATACCCGCGGCCGGCATTGTTTCGTTGGCATTAACACTCATTATTGTAATGACTCAAACTTTGAAGGCAACATCCATAAACCCTGCGGAAAGTCTGAGAAGTGAATAGGGGTTTAATGCTGGTTGGTTGTCATATATTCAAAAAAGAAAGAATTATGAAAAAAATAGCATTTTCCTTCGTTCTGGCAGCCATCACCTCTCTTTCCTTTGCACAGGAATTTGAAAAAGAGCTGGGCTCGTTCGACAAAATAATAGTATCGCCTAAAATTAATTTGATTTTAGAAAAGGGCGATCGCGAATCAATCCGAATTAAAAGTTCTCACATTGAGCCTGGAAAAATTAATGTGGAGATAATCAATAATAAACTCCATCTCTATTTGGATAATGCACGGATCGTTGAAAAACAAGAACGCACACATGAGTATCATTCAAAGATGAGTATTTACCGGGATGCTGAAGTAACTGCCTATGTTACGTACACCGAACTTTCAGGATTGGAAGTGAGAGGCGAACAAGAAGTAACCTGCTTAAGTACCATTGACTCAGATAAGTTTAAGCTCAAAGTATATGGCGAAACCGAAATAACTCTTGAATCTTTATCCACCCACAAATTTAAAGCGGTTGTGTATGGCGAGAATAAAATAAAAATTAAAGAAGGCAAAGCAGATCACCAGCGTTACCGACTATATGGTGAGAATAAAATTGATACAAGAGCTTTGTCTAGCTCAACAGTTTCCACAACAATTTATGGCGAAGGAAGACTAACTATAAATGCAAGTGACGAAGTTCGGATATCAGCTTTTGGCGAACCACAAATTAATGTAATGGGCACCTCCTTCATTAATAAGGGAATTGTGATTGGTAGAGCTGATATTAGAAAAAATAATTAATACCTTACATTATAAAGTCCAATCGAAGAGCCTGATCACACGATCAGGCTTTTATTTTCTTTAAAATGTGATTTTGGTAGCTTTAAACAGCATAATATCAAGTCATTTGGCAAAAGGGGTTTACCAATTTGGCTAAATTAGAATTGATACGTAGTTTTCGAAACTAGACCAAATACACATGAATAAGATTTACAAATTTATTGCATTAATGCTGGTAGTTACTCTTACAAACCTACCAAAAGTAAGTTACGGCCAGGATGACATCGAAAATATCCTTAAAGGATCCTTAAAGGACGCCAACTATTTGATTGAAGGCTATGCTACTCCTATTATGAACAGCATTGGCACCAGTTTAAATTACGGATGGTATAATACTGCTAAGGTTCATAAAACTCTAGGCGTTGATTTAACGGTTAGTGTGTCATTGGTTTATACACCCAATGAGGATAAGTTATATCTGGTAGATAATAATAAATTGGAGCAAGTGAAATTAGTTTCATACGATGGCAAGCAAGTAAGCTCAACAGGAAGTGCCAGCGTACCCACTATTTTTGGTCCAGATAAAACTCCAACTTACCAGGTTGGCTCAAATCAAACATTTAATGGCCCTCCCGGTCTTGATTTAAAAGATGCTATTAAAATTAATGCGTTGCCGGTTCCTATTTACAACTTAGGTATCGGGTTGCCCAAAGGATTTGATCTTAAAATAAGATTTGCTCCAACCCTGACTACCGGGGATTTAAAGTTTAGTCTTTTCGGAATTGGCGTAATGCACGATGTGAAGCAATACATTCCTGGTATCAAATCTTTACCATTTGATTTATCTGCTTTTGTTGGGTACACAAACATGAAGTTAGAGCAGAAAATAGATGCCACTGCCGGTCAAAATCAAAGAGCCGAAGTCGCATTTAGTTCAACAACTGTACAGGCCCTAATCTCGAAGAAAATTGCCGTACTAACTGTATATGGAGGTGTAGGTTATAATATTGCCAAATCAAATCTGGCAATGAAAGGAAAGTACGATTTGGATGATAATGGAACACCAGAAGCTACTGATCCCGTTGATCTTAAGTTTTCAACTTCGGGGGTTCGCGCCACGGGCGGAATTAGACTTAAACTGGCGGTATTCACTTTTCATGGAGACTACACTTTATCAAAGTATAGCACCTTGAATGCAGGATTCGGAATAAACGTGAGATAAATTTTAAAGGAGTTATGATTTCAAAAATTGTAACTCCTAATCTTCCATCAGATTGGGTATTCGAATGGAAAACGATGTACCCACATCTAAAGTTGATTTCACATTAATACTTCCTTTCAACTTTTCAACTGTTTCTTTCACAATATAGAGACCCAGCCCTGCTCCCTCACTTCGGGTTGATGCACGGAAAAACATATTAAATATCTTTGGGAGAAGTTCATCCTTAATCCCAATCCCGTTATCCGTAAAATCAATCTTAATCTCACTTTTAGAAATCTCAATAGCTATATTGAGATAAGAATCTGATCGATTGCTGTCACGATACTTTATCGCGTTAGATAACAAATTATTGAAGATTACAGAAAGTCGATAAGCATCGGAAAATGCAACAACCTCTCCGATCACTTCGATGTTTTTAGTCAGGTCATTGAAGCCATCAAGATACCGCAGTCGGTCCATATTATCTTCAACTAACATCTTCAGATCTACCTTTTCAATAAGTACTTCATTCCTTGCGTTTCTAGAATATTCTAAAATCTCCTTTAACGTATCATCCAATTTATGAATACTCTGTTCCATCATTCTGAAATACACGCCAAAGTGTTGATCAGGATCGTGGCCTTCGTTTTTCGCAAGGTTTAATAAACCAAGAACCGACATTAAGGGCGCTCTCAAATTATGAGAAACACTATATACGAAACTGTCTAATTCTTTATTGATCTTGATTAGCTCTTCGTTTTGCTCGCGTAGAGTAATCTCAGCGTCCAATCTTCTCCTTTCCGTATCTCGCTTTTGTAATGAATTATTGATGGAGGATGGTAAGCGAGATAGATTGGATTTCAAAACATAATCATCAGCTCCTTGTTTTATACAGGTTACGGCAAACTCTTCCGAAACGGTGCCTGTAACCAAAATAAAAACCCCCTTGAATCCAATTTCTTTACAAATTTTCAGTGCTTCCGTTGAACTGAACTGTGGCAATACGTGGTCCGACAGGACAACATCCGGTGAAAAAGTCTTCAACTCTAATTCGAACTCATCACGCGCATCAACTTGTCGCGTAGTAAAATCAAAACCATCTTTTCTCAAAACACGCTCAATCAGTTCTACGTCCTCACGCATATCCTCCAGAACTAAAATCTTCAAACCCTTCTGCATTCAATTTTCAATTTTAAAAAATAATACTTACTTATAATTTAGGCACTTCATTGATGACGGACCAGAAAAGTCCAATTTGAGATACCGCTTCAATAAACTTATCCATTTCAACGGGTTTAACTACATACGCATTTACTCCCAATCTATAGCTTTCAACAATATCCCTTTCTTCCTTTGATGATGTTAACATAACCACCGGAATCATCTTCTTTTGATCATCCTTTTTTAAGGCACGCAACACCTCAATACCATCTACCCTTGGCATTTTTAAATCCAAGAGTATCAACTTTGACAAACCATTATCAGGAGTTTTAAAAATATACTCTAAAACTTCCTCTCCATCTTTAAAATGCTTAAGGTTATTTGCCAAACTATTCTTCTTTAATGCGCGCATAGTAAGCTCAGCATCATCTTGACTATCTTCCACCAATAAAATTTCAATCAGGTTATTTACTTCCATGTGTATAAGTTTTTTAATTGATATAAAAAGAAAAAGTAGCTCCCTGATTAATTGATCCCTGGGCAGTTATCTTACCTCCATGCCTTGTTATTATCCTGCTTACCAAAGCAAGGCCTACGCCCGTGCCCTCAAAATCTTCTATTGTGTGTAGTCTTTGAAAGACCCCAAATAATTTATCAACATACTTCATGTCGAAACCAACGCCATTGTCGCGGATGGTGTAAGTCACTCTTCCGTCATCGATGGAATCAAATATTTCAATTTTAGCTTTTTGAGTTCGTCTGGTGTACTTGATAGCATTTCCAATTAGATTAATCCAAACCAACCGAAGCATATTGATATCTCCATTGGCTTTATTTAATGGACTAATCAAAAACTCTATCTCCCTACCCTTCTCTAATTCTAACTGTTCCTTAACAATATTTTGAACAGTAGCGTATACATCAATATCCGAAACAATCATTTCCTTTCTGTTGTTGCGCGAAAATTCAAGCAGATCATCAATCAATTGCCCCATCCGCTTAGCATTGCGCTTGATAATTCCAATTAGTCTAACACCTTCTGCATCCAGCTTCGGGCCATACTCTTCTTCCAGTATTATTGCAAAGCCCAGAATAGAGCGCAGGGGAGCGCGTAGATCGTGAGACACAGAGTGTGTATAGGATTCAAGATCCTTATTCAATTCAACTATTTTTTGTTCTGCTAGCTTGCGAGTGGTTATGTCGAATCCTGAAGTACGACCTTTCAAAAAATTACCATTGCTTTCATAAATAGCCGTAGAACTCACCAGCATGGGGAATCTTGAGCCATCCTTTCGCTTCATCTCTATCTCTATATTATCGGCTGAACCTTTCTTTATATAGTTATTAAATCCAGGTTCATAAACACTCCAATCCGGTAAATGGATAAGATCAGGTACTTTTAGTTTTCCAATAACTTCCTCACGCGTATACCCCAACCAAGCGAGTGCGGTGCTGTTAATATTAACTAGTTCGTGCTTATAGTCTACTGATAGATAGGCACAAGGCGCATTGTCATATAGATCATAAATTTCCTTTGAAGCTTTCTCTAATGATTGCTCAGCTTCTGTTCTAGCTTGCAAATTGGAGTTAATAGCATAAAATAAAATAACCAACAAACAAATAATCACAACCAGCAACACATTGAATGAAATATTGAATTGGCTGATGCTGTTATCCGTTTCTTCAATCCGATGCTTCAATAAATCGGTTTCTGTTTGCTCGAACGCAGAAACGATTGTATTTATACCATCAGTCATGTTCTTTCCGCGCTGTGTTTTAATTAATTGTTCAGCTTTTTCAAAAGATTCGGCTCTTGCTAAAACTATCTGTTCATTAAATTCTATTTTTTGATCAATTAACCTGTCTAAACTATTCAGTCTCTCCTGTTGCTGAATGTTATCGATTGTAAGCTGAAGTAATTTTTTAAGATTGGATTTAATGCTATCGCGTTCGGTTGAATAATTTAGAATAAAAGAGGGATGATTTGTTAGGACAAAACCTCTGGCTTCTGACTCAATGGTAAATATGCGAGCCTGAATCTGTTTAATATTGTAAAGAACCTGATTTGTACGCGAAACCATCTTACTGGTTCTGATAAACGATTGAGTATTATAAAACGATAATACTCCCAGAAAGATGATTATAATCAGAGAGGACAAAAATCCAAACCACACCCTTCTTTTCAAGTATAACTTCATAAAACCCAATATTGATTTATAGCCAACACTATAATAAGCATATCAGCTTAAGGATGTCTATTTTTTTTTGATCGTTGATTTCGTTACATGTACTTTATTCAAAAAAAAATAACATTCAAGCAAGCATTAATAAATCATGAAAGAGTCCACTATCTCTAGGTTGACTCAGGCTATAACTCTCTGATGGCCATTATGAATAGGATAGGCCTAGGTTATAGGGATATAGACTTGAATATAGAGAGTCTGGCTTATTCATATGAAAAAATCGGGAATGATTAAGTGATCAATTTGATGTAACTTTTTCGTTTAATTTTCAAAATTAACTACTCCATTTCACCATCAATATGTGATGAAAGGTGTAATCCGCTGATCCAGATTTATTAAAGGTCTTATCCTAACAAAATCGAGCGCGACATTTATTCTTGGTACAGACCTACTTCTACCACCAAATAAGGGATTCCAATCGTCAGGATTAGCTAAAATTTGTTTCTCGAGTTTATACTTTTCTCCGAAACCACGACACCAAAATTTAGGAGTAAACGGTTGCCAAGCAATGGAATCTCCTCAAAAAAGGATAGTTATGATTTGTAACTTGCAATAATTGAGTAATAAATTGCTGCGGATAGTTTTCACCATTCTTTCAATAAACCTGCTGGTATTATCCCCTACCTATATTCGGGCACAGGATAAGAAGGATTCTATTCAAAACAAATCCCTACCTAAAAGAGCCTTTCGGGAAGGCCTGAAATTTATTTCAACAACGCCACAGGATACAATCGTTAACGAACAGAGTGGAGCCGACTATGAGCAGTTTGCAGGTAAAATAATACGCAGCATCAATTTTTATCGGATAGGCTTTGAAAAATCCATTTACGATAGTGCTAAAAAAGTTACCAAAGCAGTTGCAAAAACTGCCAATGCAATTCACTCAGATACACGTGAAAAAATTATTCAACAACATTTATTTCTAGACAAGAATAAACCACTAAACCCCAGTGAACTTGCGGACAATGAGCGGTTTTTGCGCGACAAGGATTTTATTTTGGATAGCCGAATAATTGTAACTGAGGTGGATGGCACAGACTCAGTTGACCTTTTGGTGGTAACGCGTGATGTTTTTAGTTTAGGAGCAAGAGTTGGTGGAAGTTTTCCTAATGCGCCAAAGGTTGGCATTTACGATGCCAACCTAGGCGGGTTGGGTCAGCGAATTGAATTTAACACTCTCTTCGATCAGGATCGAACCCCAAAGTTTGGATACTCACTCCTCTATCGTAAGAGTAGTATTTTAGGAAGTCTTGCAAATCTTGAATTAGGTTTTACTCAAATCAACTCGGGCATCAGCATCGGAGACGAACCTGAATTTGCTGTACTTATGAGGATGAGCAGGCCCCTTGTGTCCCCGTATTCGCGGTTAGCGGGTGCCTTTGAAATAAGTCGCAATTGGTCAAAAAATGTGTACTCAAAACCTGACTCATTATTCCTTAACTATAATTATAAAATCTTTGACAGTTGGGTTGGGTACAACTTTGGAATAAAGAAAAAAATAACAAATCGTAACCGGCATTTTCTTGCCATCCGTGCCCTGGATTATCACTTTACTAAACCACCCAACCAAAAGGAATATCAGGAAATGATCCTATACAATAATACATCGGCCGTCCTTACTGCTTTTACATTCTTTCGACAGAATTTTTTCAAAACACGTTATATTTTTGGTTTCGGACGAACAGAAGATGTTCCTAATGGAATCTCCATGGGGTTAACAAACGGATATGTTCGTCAATTAAATGCAGATCGATTTTACAGTGCCTTCAATTTCAATTATTCACATGCACACTTGAAAGGTGACTTTCAGAGTTTCTATTTTCAAGCAGGTAGTTACTTCCAACATTCCCGAGCAGAAGATATTATTCTTGATGTTGGCACAACTTACTATTCCCGATTGTATCAACTTAATCAATATAAAATGCGTACTTCTTTATCAACAACCTATACAAAATTGATTAATCACAATCTGATTGACTGGATTGAGGTGAGTAAATCACAAATTCCAGGATTTGGAACTGACAGTTTGGAAGCTAATTCGCGACTTTCTTTTCATCTCGAGTCTGTTATGTTCACACCCTGGTCATTCGCTGGATTTCGGTTTGCCCCTTTCGGTGGATTAGATTTAGCTTCTGTGCGTTGCACACTATGTGAAAAACATAATAATACTTTCTGGGGTTTTAGTGCCGGTATAAGAACACGAAACGAAAACTTGATATTCGGTACAATGGAATTTAAATTAACTTTTATACCAAAAAACGAAAATGGTAGCAATCAGTTTGTATTTGGTTTTAAACAAAATTTAAAAGTGAAAAACACTGGCTCATTTGTAAGAGCCCCCACCCTTATAAGTTATAATTGATAAACTGATTCTACCATTAGAATAAGGAGTTGCTTTTAAGAGAATCTCACATAATCAACAAAGGTTTTCATTCATTACTTTTGCTTTATGCGTATCCCCTATTTTATCATTCTTCTTGCGTTCTCCTGCACACAAAAACCTGCCACTGAATCATCGGTAAAAGAGCGTAACGAACATGTTCCTGAAAAAAAGCAAGGTATGGTATGGGTACCCGGTGGCGATTTCAATATGGGCTCAAAAACACAAAGTGACACAGGTGATGCACAACCTTTTCATGCCGTAAAAGTTGCCGGATTTTGGATGGACGAAACCGAAGTAACCAACGATCAATTCGCAGCATTTGTAAAAGCCACAAACTATAAGACTCTTGCCGAGAAACCTGTTGATTGGGAGGAGATGAAAAAGATGGTTCCAGCCGGAACACCCAAACCACCAGATGAAGCATTGCAACCAGGTGCCCTTGTATTTTCACCCCCCACACGGGCAGTCATGTTAAACGATTATTCTCAATGGTGGGTCTGGACTATTGGAGCTAATTGGAGACATCCACAAGGACCTTCCAGTTCTATTGAAGGAAAGGGTAATCATCCCGTAGTGCAAATTGCCTATGAAGATGCTCTAGCCTACGCAACGTGGGCCGGCAAGCGTTTGCCTACAGAAGCTGAATATGAATTTGCTGCGCGCGGTGGTTTGGAACAAAAAGAATTTGCCTGGGGCGATGAATTAAATCCACAAGGAAAATATCTAGCCAACTATTTTCAAGGCTCGTTCCCTTATCGCAATACAACCGATGATGGCTTTGCAGGAACTGCTCCTGTAAAATCATTTCCCCCTAACCCCTACGGCTTGTTCGATATTACAGGTAATGTGTGGGAGCTTTGCAGCGATTGGTTTGCCGTGGACGATTTCACAAAGAAGAAATACAATGCTACTGAAGTTAACCCAAAAGGACCTGCTTCAACGTTTGACCCAAATGATCAATACGCCATTAAGCATGTTTCAAAAGGCGGCTCATTCTTATGCAGTCATGAGTATTGCAGCAATTATAAGCCGAGCGGTAGGCAAGGCTCGTCATATGATACAGGTATGGATCACACCGGTTTCCGCTGTGTTAAAGATGCGGATTGATTTCCTCTTTTGGATTCAAATCTTTCACCACCAGTTCATCAATTTCGCCATTTTCCGAAAGCAGAATGGAAATATTTCGCGTGGATGGAAACTGTGCTAACACGATTAACATAATAGATGTAATCGGCACCGAAATTACCATTCCTAAAATATCCCACAGGTAGCCCCAAAGAGAAAGCGTAATCACAACTACAAGAGGACTTAGGTTAAGCGACTTGCCCATGATCTTTGGTTCTATATAATTACCTACTACTAGTTGAACAGCTTCCACAAAAACAAGCACCCATAAAAAAGGCCAAAAAGAACCAAATTGCAAAACAGCAAATATGGCTGGCAAAACGGTAGCAATGAGTGAACCTATGTAGGGAATATAATTAAAAAGAAAAATCAAAAACGCCCAGAGGAATGCATAGTCAACACCGATAATTATAAGCACTACATAACTTAGCCCGGCTGTTAACAAGCTTACGTATGTTTTTAAGGTGATGTATCGATTGGTGGATGTATAAATTTGGTCACTGATGGATTGAAACCGAGACCAGGTGTGTTCATTGTTAAACAGTTTTCTCATTTTCTTTTTTAGAGAAACTTCTTCCAGCAACAGGAAAACTAAATAGATTAATACAATAATTAAATTACTTAGGATAGAAGTCATACTGCTAAGTACCCCATTCAGGTATGCTTGTAAATCAATCCCTTCCAACTTACCCATAATCCGATCTTCTAAATCAGAAACACCTATGAAGTCACTTACTTTTTGAAAAAAGATTTGAAAGGATACCTGATACGTTTTGTAATTATTTAATATCAATGTAAGGTTATCTACAATTAGATTAATTGTTACCTGAAGAATGAGTGAAATGATGACCACACTTAGTGTACCACTAAGCCATCGTGGAGCCTTTCTTCCTTTAATTTTTATGCTGCCAATAAAATTTTGCAATGCCCGGATGATGTACCAGACAATAAGCGCCACGGCCAGTGGTTTCAATATTTCTTTAAAAAAGATAAGGGCTGCAATTACGATTACAAGGAGGATTCCAATACTTACCGCTTTGTTTAATCGAGAGTCGAGCATAAGAGCTATTGATCAAGAAACTAATGTACGATGACTAATGGTCAATTCCGTTTGAAATTTACTCTTTTATGAAATTTCTACGAAAAAGATTCTTTATATTACTGTACTTAAACTCTGGTTACATGAACAAATATCTTACCCTGTTACTTCTGCTATCAATTGGCTGCGTTTCTCAAAAAGAGAATGAAGATAATTCGAAACCTTCGAACTCCGTTCAAAAATATTCAATACCGCGCTTTCAAGATAGTACCTCTTTTGTTAAACTGGAATCTCTGTTTCCTGTTGTGGATAAAATTTATCGTGACTATGCGAAGAATAACAATTTTCCAGCTCTCAGCTATGGCGTGATTGCCGGGGGCAAATTAATTTATTCCAATAACGTAGGCACCGTTAATCTTACTACTAAAACACCCGCCACCAGCAAGAGCTTATTTCGCATTGCATCCATGAGCAAAAGCTTTACAGCCATGGCCATTCTTAAACTTCGCGATGAAGGGAAATTGAACTTAACTGATCCGGTTTCAAAATACATCCCTGAAATAAATAAGGCGGGTGCACTCACCAAAGATGCGCCTCCTATTACAATTCAAAACTTACTTACCATGTCGGCCGGTTTTCCGGAAGATAATCCGTGGGGCGATCGGCAACTGGATGCAGCGGATGAAGAATTGTTGAATCAGATTAGTGCCGGAGTTTCATTTTCAAATGTACCCGGTGTAACCTATGAATATAGCAACATGGGGTTCGCCATGCTTGGAAAAATAATCTCCACCATTTCAGGCACCCCTTATCAACAATACATCACCGAAAATATCATGAAACCTATTGGCATGAACGATTCCAAATGGGAGTTTGATAACGTACCCAAGGAACAACTTGCGCTAGGCTATCAATGGATTGATAATGAATGGACAGAAATTCCCTTGTTGCATGATGGCGCTTATGGCGCGATGGGCGGATTGATTTGTTCTATTGAAGATTTTGGTAAATATGTAGCCTTGCATTTAAGTGCCTGGCCTGCCCGCAACGAAGCTGAAACTGGACCTGTACGCAGAAGTTCCATTCGCGAAATGCATCAACCCTGGCGATTCAATAATTTATTCACGAATGCAAAAACCAGAAATGGCGAGCTTTGCCCTATTGCTGTAGGCTATGGGTATGGATTGGGTTGGCGAAAAGATTGCAATGGACTTGTTCGCATTTCACATAGTGGCGGCTTGCCGGGGTTTGGAAGCGAATGGCGTATTTATCCTGAGTATGGAATTGGAATTGTTTCCTTTAGCAATCATACGTACGGCTCACCGGGCGCACCTAATGCGTTAGCGTTAGACACACTCATTTCGTTGGCCGGACTAAAACCAAGAGTGCTGCCACCCTCCGAAATATTATTGAAACGAAAAGAAGAAATTGTAAAACTTCTTCCTGTATGGAGCGAAGATCAAACAAAAGTTTTTGCCGAGAATTTCTTTTTGGATGAATCTCTTGTGCGAAGAAAAGAAGCAACAGATAAAATACTGGCAGCAGCAGGGAAAATACTTTCCGTTAAACCAATCACTCCGGAAAATCAGTTGCGCGGCAGTTTTATCATGGAGGGTGTACAGAAAAACGTTTGGGTATTCTTTACACTCACGCCAGAAAAGGAAGCCTTGATTCAACAGTTGGATGTTGAGTTAATCGATAAGTAAGGTGTCTGTCATCTTAAAGATGTCTTGACGATTTAACCAATTCAGCTAACTTTTTGGGTGCCACGGTACAATAAGCAGTTATGAGCGCGTCTTCCAAAAGTTTCTTATTTACTTTCTTTAGCTCAATAAACGTCCAACCCTGTTTGCCCCATTTGTTGGGCACCGGATAAATAGCCGTGCTTGTTGAAAATACTGATTGATCTATTTCGGTTAGCTTAAGGCAAGCCATTGCATTAGCAACATCAAGCGTTACAAATATCTTCTTCTTAATTCGAAAGGATGCCTTTTCAAAATGAGGCGCTTCCGCAACTTCTGGAAGTGACAAAGCTAATTTTTTGAAAGTTTTTAAATCGACCATAGTTTGCTTTGTAAATCTTTGTGCCTTTGCGACTTCGCGGTTCAATAAGATCTAGGCTACTCTATTTCAATCCTATACTTATCTAACAATCCAGCAATCCCTGATTGTGAAAACCTTGCTTTGCTAATTTTGTTTATTTCCGGATCAATTGAAAAATTATAGGCTGTTCTGAAATCAGCCCGTTCCAGATTTGTGTTTTCAAACCGGGCATGCGTCAAATCGCAATTTGAAAATATAGAACTCGTAAAATCAGCTGCAATAAATTCCACCTCTTGCAGTTTACAATCTTTAAAGTGTGTTTTCTTTACTTTAAGCTGGTAAAATGATGAGAAATTTAACACACAATTTTCGAAAGAAAACGATAGCAATAATTTATTGCATGTATCAAACCGCAAGCCCAACATTTTACAATTCTTAAACTGAACATTTAGCAATGAAGTGTTCGCCAGATTAGCCAAGCTCAAATCACAACTTTCGAAGTTGCATTCAGAAAAACGTAAACCAGTCAGATTACAATCCGCCAAAATACAGTTCTTAAATCTGCAATTTTCGTATTCTCCTTCAGGCAACTCATTTTCCTTAAAATCTACCCCCTCAAACACTTGACCTTCAAAATATTTTATACTCATTTTTATCAATGATTAATCTGTATTTCGATATCATGGCAATAACGCAAAGTTTTAAACAAAATGAACAAAAAATGAATTGCATCAGATTCTCTAAAATGGTAATTTTCATACCTTAGTTTTCCAAATTTCTACATTATGCCTGAAGAGACCAACAATAAGTCAATGCTAATAAAGTACAAATTCCGCGATTTAAAAGTGTATTCTTCCGATGAATGGATGGCCGATGCGACAAAAAAATACCGTAAGGTGTATGATCGTTTCGAAACTACCTATCTGCGTGTTGAACTTTCTTTCTTCAATAAACTCTTTGATGAAGAAGAGTGGGATACATCTATTCGGTTTAAATGTTTCTCGCTGAACGGTAGCCAAAAGACTGAACTCTGTAATCTGGAAGAAAAAAGAAAAATTCTAAAAGAAGAAAACATTGTTTATGCCCGCACTTCCTGGGGGCAAGCAACTGCAGGTACGTATTGGTTTAAAGGTGATTATGTGTGGGAAGCCTACATTGATGAAGTGAAGGTTGGCGAAGCCAAATTTCACATCGAAGATCTTGGACAATCGCAGCCTGGCGAAAATCTGTTTTTTGATATAGATTCTATAAAATTATTTGAAGGCGATGGTCAGGCATATTTACTTCCCGAAAAGAAATACCTGAGCCAATTCAGTCAGGTGCAAACACGGTATGTGTGGAGCGAATTCAAATTCAAGAATAAAAGTACTGCAGGATATTATGCGGAAATCTTTTTTAACTTTTACGATAAAGCAGGTCTTCCCAAAGGAAGCAATGCCATGCTTACGTATGTAACTGCAAACACAGCTGATCAGATTTATACGATCTATCCGGGTTGGGGTGGAGAAGCACCGGGGCGCTGGAAAAGTGATAAGTATACCATGGAAGTGGTATTTATGGATACCCTTATTGCCGTGGTTCCCTTTCAGGTAGGAACTCAGTTTGAAGAAGGCGATGCTCAGGTAGTCACAGACTCAGGGCAATTATTTAAGCAAGCCGCTACACAGTCGGCACCCACATCGGCAAACAAATCACTTGATGATCTTCTTTTCGAAAGCTTGCAAGAATTGAATTCATTAACCGGACTTGAGAATATCAAGAAAGAAGTAAATGAAATGGTAAAGTTGGTTCGCTTTTATCAGGAAACCGGTAAAGATGTGCTGAACAAATTTTCATTACATACAGTATTTACGGGTAATCCTGGCACAGGCAAAACAACCGTAGCACGTATACTAGCAAAAATTTATAAAGGCCTTGGCATTTTAGAAAAAGGACATTTGGTTGAAGTAGATCGCGAAGGTTTGGTAGCCGGTTTTATTGGGCAAACAGCCATTAAGACAGGTGAGAAAATTGGTGAGGCGATGGGAGGAATTTTATTTATTGATGAAGCGTATTCATTGGCACATGGCAGAAGTTCGCAAAATGATTTTGGTGCCGAAGCCATACAGGTTATTCTAAAACGCATGGAGGATATGCGTGGCAAGTTTGGAGTAATTGTAGCAGGCTATACCGAAAATATGCAAGAGTTTATCAACTCTAATCCGGGTTTAAAATCCCGCTTTGATAATTATTTTCCTTTTCAGGATTACTTGGCCGAAGATATGTTTGCCATTGCCATGTCGTTACTCACCAAAGAAGGTGTAAAGCCAGACGATTCCGCACGCACTCACCTGAAAGACTATTTTGAGTTTTTGCATGCAAGCCGCGATCAGCATTTTGGTAATGCCCGTGCCGTGCGGCAAGTGATTGGCGAGTCTATAAAGAACCAACACTTGCGATTAGCCGAACTCAAAAAAGAAGATCGCACCCCTGAGTTAATGGAGACACTCATTTTTGATGATGTAAAAGAATTTGAGATTAAAGAAATTAAAGACAACAGACCCAGGATGGGGTTTAAGACCGGGGGAAGTGAGGCTTGAGATAGTCTTTAGTAATTAGTCCATAGTAAAGAGTTATAGCAAGTAGTTAACAGTTTGCAGGAAAAAATCAGCTTACATGGGAAATATAAAAAGCCAAATAATTGAATTTTATAAGAGAGACAATTCAATTCGGTTTTCAAAAAACTTGTGGTTGAATTTGCTTGGTCATGCTATTATCGGGTTGACAACAGGAACTATAATACTTTTAATTCGAGGAACAAATCCATTGCCGACACTTTTACTCTTTATGACCGCAACGACACTATGGGGATTGAGAAGTCATTTGAAGAAAAAAGAGGAGATTAATCATTGAACTTCAATAAAGATTTATCTGGCTTCTTTCTTTGCGAACTTAGCGCCTGCCTTTGCCGAAGCTTCACTATGCAAAACGCTTCGTGTAGTGTAGCGGCCTTACGCGCAGGCAGGCCCTTGCGTGAAAACTTACAAAATTGATTTAGGCACCACTCCTCTCAACCAGACTTTAAATCGCTTCATTCTTCCTGCTTCGGAGTCTGGATTATAAGCCAATGTAGTATGCCACGCGTTTTCAGGTTTCATATCTTCTTCCATAGCGTGAAATAAGTTAGTGGCAATCTTTGAATCGTAAATCACAGCTACACATTCCGTATTCAAATTGGCACTGCGTGGGTCTAGATTGAACGTACCAATGATTGCAATCTCACTATCAATCACGATTGACTTTGCATGCAGTCCAAAAATTGGAGTGTAGTTTATTTCCTTTTGCAAAGCACCAGTCATTATTTTCATTCGAATGGCTGCGTCAGGTTTAAATTCATATATCTGAATTCCAGTATTCAATAAGTTTTCGCGTTCCCGCAGATAGCCACTAAACGCTTCATAATTATCCGTTGAGGACATGCTGTTGGTTAGCACCTTTACTTCCACCCCACGTTGCACAGCCTCAAGAAAAAGCTTCTGACTCAGTTGGGTTGTTACCAAATACGGAGACTGAATGTGAATAGATTTCTTCGCTCGCTTAAGCAAACTGATCAACGTATCGGTGCACACACCGCCTCCGGCAAGTCCATCGCCTTTATTTTTACCCGGCACATCCGAAACAAAAGAAACGTGATCCACCCAAACCAAGTCGCCTGATTCCTGGATTTGTTTAAACGCAACAGGGACTCTCTTTATTTTTTCGCGAACCTGTGGCCAAAAGTTTGCCGGGTTGCAGGCGTATTGATGCAGGTATTCAACCTTGAGATCAGAATTCAATTCACTATCCTCATTCACCAACTCAGAAATAGAAACACTTTTTTTGTTATTCCAAAAATCATTAAATGAATTTTGAACATCAGCAACTGTTTTTCCAATCAGCAAAACATCCCGATCTCTGAAATTATATTCATGATCGTAATCAAAATATTCATCGGCAATGTTTCTGCCACCAGTAATTACAACTTGCTCATCTACAATAAACGTTTTGTTATGCATGCGCTGATTGAAGCCTTTAAAATCAGTGGCAATACTGTATAGCTTCTTAGGAAGATTTTTGCCAATGTTGGCCGTAGGGTTATAGACTTTGATGGATAAGTTGGGATGAGCATCCAATGCCAACAAATCATCGGCATCAGCCTCCACCATAATATCGTCAATGAGAATACGCACCTGAACACCTCGATCTGCAGCACGTATCAAATAATCAATTGCAATCAACCCAATGTTATCGGCAGAAAAAATGAAATATTGAATGTCAATTGATCTCTCCGCAGACTCACTAAGCCACGCCCGTGAAATCATCGAGTTATCTCCTTCCTCTAACGTATAGACTCCGGTTTTAGAAGTGGTTAATTCAGAAAGTGGCGCAAGCTGTTCTGAAAGTACGTGCGGACTATCAAAGTGAATTTGAGAACAGAAGTCCTCATCGATGGGTGGATATTTTTCTTCACCCCTACACGCTGAAAGCAGAATAAAGAAAACAAGACATATTTGCTTCATAACCTGCTACCAAGCCAAATACTTATAAACAATACGGATCAGTGGATAAGCTTCATTCATGCTCTTTGCAACGTACGAAACGGTATAACCATCAACTCTTTTCATTCCCGGGATACCCATTGCCACATCAGCTCGGGTTGGAGTATCCACTTTTATAGCAAATTCTACAGGCTCCTTAACGGAAAGCGGCTTTGCATTCTTCAAATCTTTTATAGCAGCAGTTGTTTTCTCTTTAAGTGCTTTGATGACAACATCGGGATGCAAGAGTTTTGCAGCACTGGTTCCAATGGCCTCCTTTGTTATTACTGTTCTAGTGGGGACAAGTTTTGTAATTTCCTCTGTGAATGTTTTATCGCCACTCGCTAAAATAACGGGCACGCCTAAGGCTCCCGCGAAATAAGCATTCAATCCACCCTCACCTACTTCCGTTCCATTAATCCACAGCCCTTTTACATTTCCTGAACCTGTATGAGCAAGAAACCCATTTTCAGTTCCCGCTTTAGCGTGATATCCAATAAAAATTATTCCATCGAAACTGGCATCAAGATTTTGTACCATACCCAACGGCTTGATGTTGCTTTGAATATACTCTGCCCGCGAATCAAGTTCCGTGTGCAACAGATTTTGCATATCGCCATGGCTGTCGTTAACCACCACTTCTGCCGGACCTACATCAAAGATGGCTTTCACTACGGCATTCACTTCATTGGTCATTAGTCTTCTTCCTGTTTCATAATCCTTGCCTCCACTTGTTACCATTTTTGAAGTCCCGATTCCTCCAATACCTTCCATATCTACTGAGATAAATATTTTAACCGGCTTAGGTTGAGAAAAACAAAGTGTGGTGGTGGCAATAAGTAATAGGAGAATATTCTTCATGATAGTGCAATTAATCATTTTAAATAAATATAGGGGATTTATTACACACTTGAGAAAATTCTTCCTCGATCCGTTCTGAATTTGTCGGTTCATTCAACCAGAAATCCTTGGCACAATCTTTTGGATGATAAGGTAAAAACATAGCCAGATATGAAAACAACACTAGAAGTAATGGAAGTTTGCATTGATACCTGTTATGAATGCGCTGATGCGTGTACTAACTGCGCAGATAAATGTGATGACATGCCCGGCATGAAAGATTGTTACAACGCCTGTGTTAATTGTGCAGAAGCATGTGAAAAATGTGCCACCGAATGTGAGAATGATTCTGAGTTTCAATTGACTGCTATCGACAAATGCTTTCAATCATGTATAGCATGTGCTGAAGAGTGCGAAAAACATCAGAATGATCATTGCCAGGCCTGCGCTGCCGCTTGCAGAAAGTGTGCAGAAGTCTGCGCTGAGATTCTTGCTAAGGAAAGAGCGGTGTAATTACCAGAAGGATCGGGTGCTTGCTAAGTTATTAGCACAAAATACTCACTTGCATGAGTGAATACGTAATAATCTGTTTCTGATATTTCGGCCATACGCATTACGCCTTCTTTAAAGTAAAAGGTGTAGCCGCCATCATACGGAAAGTAATCATACTTTTCAAAAGTCCATTCGCTTCCAACAGGAATGGGCTGATTATCAAAATCCTTAAATTCTTTTATTACTTTGATTTTTTCGCCCTCAACTAAGTCATTTAAGTATTGATGCATTTGATTTATGTAATTTCCTTGATCTAAATTTTAAATCTTTGTAACAAATCTAAGGTATCCTACGACTAAGTAGTATGTGGAAAGTAATAGATTATTTCAAAAAATTTCTGTTTATCAAGCTCTTTGTCATATACCTGCGGTACCTTATTGGGTTTGCCTTTATTTTTGCGTCAATAATTAAGATAAAGGGTGAGCGATTCACATCTATACCACCAACTGAACCAGTAGGATATTTCTTCGAAGCTATGTACCAATCTGGGTTCTATTGGAATTTTTTAGGGTGGGCGCAGTTAATCGCTGGTTCATTATTAATGTCACAACGGTTTTCAACGATTGGTGCTCTTGCCTTTTTTCCAATTATCCTTAATGTATGCCTTATTACGATTTCTGTAAATTTTGGAACTGGAACTCCTGTTATAACTACGCTAATGTTATTAGGTACTGTATTTTTAATTCTTTGGGATTACAAAAAATTAGGAATCTTATTCAAGCAAGATCATCAGATAAAGATAGATCTGACCAATCAAGTCAAAGATGATTTAATGACAGATCCGGTATGGACAATAGCGGGAATAACTTTTATTGGTCTAACGGTTGCGGTGCAAATGATTAATCCCAATCAAACTATAATACTTATTTGGATAATCACGATGTTATTGGTTGGTATTGTAGCTTTTATTGTTGGATTGCTCCGATACAAAATGTCAAAGCATAAGGTATCCGACTGAAACAGTTTATCCAGCAACCTTCTAATATTTTTTTCGTACATGTTAAGGCGTAGATAAATATACCTGTAGATGAAAAAAATAGACATCCTTAACTTCATTACCGACTTCCGCAAAGCACCAAACGACATCAAGACGTTATCAGAAATTAGTGTTCACATGGGCGCGAACGATCAGGAAGCGCTGCTAAGATTACTGGAAGAAATGAAACAAATGCGTACTTTACGTGAAGTAGAAAAAAATGGGGAGAAAGCCTTTCAGGTAACTGCAAAGTAATTGTTGGTGAAATCAATGTGACGCAAAGAAATGATTACCGATATTAGGGATTCAATTAAACCATTATGCCTACTATCTCTATTATTTCATCCAGTGTTCGCATCGATCGGGTTAGCCATCGGGTAGCGTTATTCTTTAAAAATTATCTGACTGAACATAACTTAGCAACTCCCCAGTTACTCGACCTGAAGGATTACAACTTTCCGATTTTTGACGAACGGTTAAGTTATCAATCCAACCCGCCAGCGAGCGTTCTTGACTTTGCTGAAAAAATAAAAAAGTCTGATGGTGTCATTGTTGTAACTCCTGAATACAATGGAGGCTACCCGGCCAGTCTGAAAAACGTGGTCGATTTATTATATAAAGAGTGGCGCAGAAAACCCATTGCAATCTCTACGGTTTCGGATGGCAGTTTCGGAGGTACGCAGGTAATTACTTCCCTTCAGTTTTCATTTTTTAAAATTCGAGCCTGGGTAGTTCCTGCCATGTGCCCCATGCCAAAGGCACAAGAACTTTTTGATGAAGGCGGGGTGCCCATGAATAAAGAGTCAATAGAAAAACGAGCAACTCCTTTCATACAAGAATTACTTTGGTGTATTGAGGCTAAACAAATGATGGATAAGAAATAATTTTAATCACCTTATCCCTAACCAACCATTTCACTTCATTTCCCTTTCAAGGAGCGGGTTAGCGATACCTGTCATTTGCCAATGCCCCAATGAAATAGGAATACTTCCGATGGTATTTAGTTGATCAAAAAATTCTCGCAATTGAAAGGGTTCATTCTTCTCCTCTTTCATCTTTCCAAAATCAGCCAACACATTTTCGAGAAGATACTTGCCTGTAATGTAGCTTGAACCATATCCTGGCTGACGCATATAGAGATGTTGTTCAAACTTAAGCAGTTCTTTTTCTGTCTTCATCCAACCCCGAGGTGTGTATTCGGAATGAATTCCGCCCGCTTCCTCCATAGTCATTTCGTTTGCATGCGCATACAAGGATCCCAACCCTCTGGCAGCACGTTGCGCAATCATGATGTAAACTATTTCCCTTACACGTGGATCGTCATCATATAAGCCGGCTTGCATAAACATTTCTTCTACAGCCGTTGCGGTGCCCTCATTGCGCGAATCAAAAATACTATAAAGAAGTGGCGCTCTTCTTATTTCACTTGCGTGAGGTTCCTTATCCATTTGGGCTAATTCAAACCAATGATAAAAGTGAGAATATAACGGTCGTGCATCATAATGCTCGGTGATCAGAAAAAAGTTTCTCTTCTCTTTAGGAACGTAAGAGCCCAAATGCTCGCGTAAAGCGGGTTCAAAATAATCTTTCACGGTAACGATTTCCTGTTTCTCCAAAAAAGTTAATAAGCTTTTGGCTGATCGTTCAGCCAACGCATTATACTCTTCGGGCGAATTGGCATCTTTTAAAGGTGGTAAATTACGGTTACGATGTTCTTCTAATTTTAACGAAGCCCAAGCTCGTGTGAGTTCGCGCTTTAAAAGCATTACTTCATCTTCCCACGTAAGTGGAACAAGATGCACATGTTGTTGATACCAGGTGTAGTTTTCTTTTCCAATACCCGATGCGCCGGTTTTAGTTTTGGCGGCTTCTTTTAACCAGCTTACTAAATCATTTGTTGAGGTAATGGCAGCCTTAATGGAAGCTGTTAACTCCGCATCTTCTTTTACACCTGCTAATGTCAGCATGCCCTCCAGATCTTTGCTCTGGTCCTCAATCGGGCGAATGCCAGCAATCCAAAGTTCCTTCGCATTCCCTGTCAAATTAAGTTTGGCCTGTTCGTTAAGAGGTGGAATTATTTTCAGACTAGTGAGTAACCTGGTTTTTTCTTGTTCAGATAAAGGGAAAGTGTAGGTCCAAATATCTGTAATGCCATGATGGGTAGGACCTTCATGAGCCGGCACATCGCTACGCTCGGTATAAATCGATGTGTAGAAAGCAGGATCGCGAACCCAGGGGGTAAGGATACGATGGTTGAAATCATACCCGTTCATCTCGGCCCATACAATTCGCCAATCTACTTGCTGATCGATTGGCCACTTACTATAATCGATTGCCAATAATTGCTCTTGAAGCTTTTTGAATTCGGGCAATCGCTTTTCAAACGTGGCTGCAGTATAATCTGGAGCTCCCTCACGAAGTGGAGGCGCTTCAAAGGTTCGCCATGCTTTAAACAAAGCAACTAAGTCCTGATAAGATGAACTTTTTGTGTGTAGTGATTTATTCTCTGGTTGACAATTAATCAATACTAAAAGCAGGAATGGAGCGACAAGAGAGTAAATCACTACACACAAAAAGTTCATCTTATCAGGACTTAGTTGCTTTGTTTAAAGTCAAGACTTGAAGCGCCTCCACTTCGTGGAGCTCCAGATTATACTGCAGCCACGTTTGAAAAGCGATTGCCCAATTCAAAAAGCTTCAAGAGCAATTATTGACAATCGATTTATAGCGAGTGGCCAATCAATCACGGAGAATTTGTAGCAATAAACGGATATCATTTCAACCATCGTTATCCCCTGGGTTCGCGATCCTGCTTTCTCGCGTCGACGTATCCGAGCGTAGCGATGTGCCGGCTCCGTGGAACATCTCCCCATCGCATTGCAGATATTTTGCGACCTAGCTTTCCCTTATCTGAACAAGAAAAACCAGGATTACGGGCCAATTTGACAGGGAATCAGAAGGAACTTGGATTGCTGGCATTCGCCCGATTGAGGACCAGACGGAACCTGGAGGGCATGCTGATTAGTGTAAAAGAAGATGCGGAGTTAACAGCTTCCATTAAGGCTGCCATTACCTCAACAAGATGTAGTAAGCTGGTTAACGGAAGAAGCCAAAACTGAAACCAGCCATCGGGTATTGGAAAAGAAAACTACACCTGGTATCAACAACATGTGCATCTTGTTAGATTACGTGGGAAGATGAAGTAATGCTTTTAAAGCGCGAACTCACGAGTTGGTCTTCGTTAAAATTAGAAGAACATCGTAACCGTAATTTACAGCTTGATTGCCGAGCTCACCGAAGAGTATAATGCGCGCTGAACGATCAGCCGAAAGCTTATTAACTTTTTTGGAGAAACAGGAAATCGTCTACGTGAAAGATTATTTTGAGCCCGCTTTACGCGAGCATTTGGGCTCTTACGTTCCTAAAGAGAAGAGAAACTTTTTTCTGATCACCGAGCATTATGATGCACAACCGTTATATTCTCACTTTTATCATTGGTTTGAATTAGCCGAATGGATAAGGAACCTCAGCAAGTGAAATAAGAAGAGCGCCACTTCTTTATAGTATTTTTGATTCGCGCAATGACACGCAACAGGCTGTAGAAGAAATGTTGTTGCAAGCCGGCTTATATGATGACGATCCACGTGTAAGGGAAATAGTTTACATCATGATTGCGCGAATTTGTGCCGAGGGTTGGGATCCTTGTATGCGCGTGCAAACGAATGACTATGGAGGAAGCGGGCGGAATTCATCCGAATACACACCTCGTGTTGGATGAAGACAGAAAAAGAACTGCTTAAGTTTGAACAACATCTCTATATGCATGAGCCAGGATATGGTTCAAGCTACATTACAGGCAAGTATCTTCTCGAAAATGTGTTGGCTGATTGGAAAGATGAAAGAGGAGAAGAAGGAACCCTTTCAATTGCGAGAATTTTTCGATAGACTTAAATACCATCGAAATATATTATTCATGAGCATGCGCAATGACAGCC
>CAWBCB010000080.1:0-15163 GCA_963787095.1 uncultured Cytophagales bacterium
CCACCAATTGCCGCTGGGGTCATCGCGGGCAACTGCTGTCGTAATTCGATGTAATACCGATTGGTGTGCTTGATGTGGAAGAAATGATCATCACTACAATATTGTTCTATAATCATGGTGATGATGTAATAAATCCTACAGCGACGGTCATTATCGACGATGACGACGGCAACAACACAACGACAGTTCATTTTTGACGAATTTCCGTTTCCCGATACACAAACAATTTATATATTCTTCAACGTCTCACCAATATCCTTTTCTCTCTCTCTCTCTCTCTATTATGTTCATAATTATTTCATTGGCAATCCATTGATATATCATTGTAATTACAGCTGGTTTTCGTGGACAATAATATCTTTACACTTAGGCGAAAAGAAAGCACAAGCCAAATTAGTTCAATTAATCCATGAGGCCAAACCAACTTAATTGCCATTAACATACCATAATTGCATTTAGCTTGAAAAAGTACTAACACGAAATAAAAACCATTATATGCCATTATACAAATAGTTGATATGTTGAAAGTTAAGGCTCCTAGTGTAAGGGCAACTACTAGTCCTATATTGCGAGACAAGATTTTTAAAAAAAGTGCAAAGTCACCTTTTACTAAGTGTGCTTCCTTATAATTGCTGTTAGGGTCACAGTCAAATGATATAAAAGAGATAAGGAAGAATCCAGTTAGAATAGCTATTGCTATAATTGGTGAGAGTTTTATCCAAAGATTTTCTTTTTTCACTTGGTCTAAAAAATCATTCCAAATAATTGCTTAAACAAAAGCAGTAAAAAACTAGGGGCAACAGAAATTATTGTACATTTAAAAAGTGAAAATCTCCTTTCCAAATTATAAACTCCAGCCGCAATTAATGTTAGTGTATAGTATTCACCAGCCTTTCCAAGAATCATATGTATAGATGAATTAGCAGTTGTTTCGTTAAATTCATTCAGTCCTATCTCATTTGGGAATATTATTATATTTACACCTATAAGAATATAACTTAAAATCATGAAACCTGTGTAGCCAATTCCAACTATCATCAAGTATTTATTAAATGATCCATCGCCACCAATTATAAAGGAAAACATATAGACTAAGCAAGCCTGCAAAAACCAACCACCAATCTGTGTAATAACCATCGATAATAAACTGATGTTAGTTACTATTTCTATTAATCTCTCATTTCCACTAATTTTTTCTGATACAACAAGCATTGCAATAATCCCACCTACTAGGTTAAGAATTAAGACTGATGCTGTAATCAATGTTAAGTCATATTTTGATATAGACTTCATTACATAAAATGGTTTTATAAGAACCTCATAAAAATGAGGCTTCCTAATAACAGACAATTCGTAATCATCATATGGATCAACCGGGAGGAAATAAAAGATTAGTCCTGAAAATAATATGGAAATTAAAGAGATTTCATGAACTTGATTGGTATTCAATACGATTAAACCTATTGATAGACTTGAAATCGCAATCAAAAAGAAAAACAGAAAATTCAAAGACTTACTAATCATCTTTATTTGAGAATGGGTACAAAAATATCGAGGGACATAAGTCCCTCGATATAAAAAATTTACTTGAATGTGTAAATTAGGCTTTAGCAACAAGAGCTGCTACAGCTTGAATCCCGCAAAGCATCCCTGTAATTGCAGCATATCCAAGAATAGTTTGCACAAATAAAGCACCATTTTGGGCAACATCATTTGCGGCTAGTTGCCAAGCATCAGAATGTGAGGTTCCCATCTCAGAAATTAAAGGCAAGGCAATTGACAGTTAAAACTATAATAACTGTAAAAATTGATTTTTTTAAATTTCTTTGTTTCATAAGCTGTGATTTTGGTTTGTATTACTGAAAATTAATAATTTTTAGTGCTATATTCAAAGCTGATAATTATTTTTACAAAAAAATTCATTATGAGCGCAATATTTTTGATTGGAATGCCCGGAATGGGCGAGTGGGTGGTAATCGGTTTGTTCGTTCTAGTCTTCTTTGGAGCTAAGAAAATACCTGAGTTTGCAAAAGGTCTTGGTAAAGGCTTTCGCGAATTTAAGGATGCTGTTAAGGATGTAAAGTCTGAAGTAGACGAAGCAGGAAAGACAGTTCCTAAGATTGACGACAAGTAAGCATTGAATACGGATTCGAACGAAAAAGACTTACAGCACGATCTTTTTAACGGAACCCTTTCATCTGTTAATGTTTATTTTATTTGGTCAGATGGAATGCCCTTGCTGACTTTTTCTTCTTAAGAATTTCTGGCAATGGGCATTTCATGTGTTGATCGGGTTTCAGCTTTTCTATCCAACATCGATAAAAAAAAACACCTCAATGTATTTTTGAGTGTGTATGGGCAAGAAGCACTTGCCCGTGCGGCTGCAGTTGATTCAAAAATCAAAAACAAGAAAGCTGGAAAACTGGCAGGTTTAGTTATTGGCCTGAAGGATGTACTTTGTTATCAAGATCATCCGCTACAAGCAAGCAGTAAAATTCTGGATGGTTTCATTTCTCAATTTAATGCTACAGCCGTTCAGCGTTTGCTGGACGAAGATGCAATCATAATCGGCCGGCAAAATTGTGATGAGTTTGCCATGGGCTCATCCAACGAAAACTCTGCTTTTGGTCCTGTGCTTAATGATATTGACAACACTCGTGTACCCGGTGGATCGTCTGGCGGTTCGGCTGTTGCTGTAATGGCTGATTTGTGTGACGTTTCTATTGGATCGGATACCGGAGGTTCGGTGCGTCAACCAGCTGCTTTCTGTGGCATTCTTGGATTGAAGCCAACCTACTCGCGTATTTCACGATACGGATTAATTGCATACGGTTCTTCTTTTGATTGCATCGGAATCTTTGGAAAAAAAATAGAACAGATTGCCTTGGTGCTTGAAGTGATGGCTGGGGCCGATGAGTTTGATAGCACGGTTTCGCGCAAGCCAGTGCCATCATATACGTCTGAACTCAACGTAGATCCAAATAAAAAATATAAAGTAGCCTACATCAAGGAGACAGTTGATTCAGAAGTGTTGCAACCTGAAATCAAAAACTTGATTCTCGAAAAAATAAAGCAACTCAAAAATGCGGGTCATGTGGTTGAGCCGATTGAGTTTCCATTGAGCGAATACATTTTGCCTACCTATTATATTTTGGCTACAGCCGAAGCAAGTTCAAACTTGTCGCGATATGATGGAGTGCGTTATGGGTTTAGAAGCAAACAGGTGACTGATTTGGAATCGCTTTATAAAAAAACACGCAGCGAGGGTTTTGGTAAAGAAGTGCAGCGAAGAATTTTGTTAGGAACCTTTGTGCTGAGCGCCAGTTATTATGATGCGTATTATACCAAGGCACAGAAAGTAAGAAGAATTATTCGCGAAAAAACGAAAGCCATTTTTTCTAACTACGATTTTATTTTATCACCCACCACACCTACTACCGCTTTTAAACTCGGATCGCACACAAGTAATCCTTTAGAAATGTACTTGGCAGATTTATTTTCCGTTCAGGCTAATGTAGCAGGTGTGCCGGCTATTTCGGTGCCTTGTGGGGTTGATAACGAAGGGTTGCCCATAGGGCTTCAGGTAACGGCCGATGATTTTGAAGAAAGCAAGCTCTTTCAGTTCTCGGAAGTAATTCGGAACTTAGCATGATAAATAGCCTAAATCACTTTAGGATCCATTAAAAGAATAAGATGAAGCATTGTGTAGTTGTTATATTTTCTCTTTTTGTTTCTACGCTAGTAATAGCGCAAGAAAGACCATTGCCTGACACACTCGCGCTTCCTGCGCCAACGGAGGAACTTATCCTAGAAGATTCCATAGTAAACACAGAGCTGATTGTTCCTCCTGCCAATTTGGAATATATTCCTGGTAACGACACTCCTGAGTTGTTAGCCGACCGGCTCAGTTGCATTCAACAACAAATTCCGCTTACGTATAATAATACCGTGCACGGATTTATTGATTACTTCACAGTGCGCAATCGCGATTACACGCGGATGATGCAGCGCAGAACAGATATTTTCTTTCCCGTGTTTGAAGAATACCTGGCGAAATATAATCTGCCCGATGAACTAAAATATTTGTCAATAATAGAATCAGGGTTAAATCCACGTGCTGTATCAAAAGCGCGAGCAGTGGGGCTTTGGCAATTTATGTCAGGCACAGGAAGATACTTTGATTTGAAAACGGACTGGTACGTGGATGATCGCATGGATCCGGATAAATCAACAGACGCAGCATGTAGGTATTTAGCTCAACTGTATAGAATGTTTGGTGATTGGGAATTAGCATTAGCAGCTTATAACTCAGGGCCGGGCACCGTTCGCAAAGCCGTGCGTAAGTCCGGTTATAAAAAATCATTTTGGGAAGTATATCCGTATCTTCCCAGAGAAACGCGAGCTTATGTGCCGCAATTCATCGCTATTATTTATGCTATGAATTATACTGAGCAGCATAACTTGGTGGAGACTGCCCGCGAAGTAGTACCTCCTTACGACACACTTGCAGTTAATCAGTATTTGCATTTTGAAACATTAGCAAAACTTACTGGAACATGTCTGGAGGATTTACAAAAGCTAAATCCATCGGTGCTTCGAAATGTACTTCCGGCTAACGGAAGAATTTCGGTCATAAAAATTCCCACACATGCAAAACTTACTCTTGATTTAAACCGCACCAGCATTCTTGATTCCGCATCCAAAGTAGGAAGAAAGGAAAATGAGCAATATGCTTCCAATCCATCCGCAAACACCTACGGCCGCGAAATGGTAAGTTATAAAGTAGTGTCAGGTGATGTGCTGGGCTCAATTGCTATAAGACATGGAGTGCGTATTGAAGACATTAAGAGCTGGAACAATCTTTCAAGTAATACCATTCGGTCGGGTCAGCGGTTAACAATTTGGACAAACCAAGGCAGGGCCGTGGCAGCAAGCGCACGTGCAGTATCCAAAGAACCGGTCTTATTATCGCCCGATACAAAAACCTATATTGTTCAGCCGGGCGATACCTTGTGGGATATTTCAAAAAAACTACCCGGATTAACAGTTGAAAAAATCAAAACCCTCAATAACCTGAAAAGCAATAGTTTGCAGCCCGGTCAAAAACTAATTGTAGGTTAGTTGGGTTAATCGGTGACTATTCAGATCAACCCGAATTATATAAGGTGACCATATTACTTTTATTCATCTCATGAAATACGCTTCGGTTCTTTTTATCTCCATACTCATATTTTCTGCTTCTTGTTCCGATAAGAAAAGTCTGCCACATGCCACCGGCAGAACAGGCGATATTTTCTTGATTATGGACTCGTTGCAATGGAAGGGTCCTTTGGGGCATGTATTGGATTCATTGTTCAGCGCGGAGATGCAGGGGCTTCCCAGAAAGGAATCAATTTTTCATATGCGTTGGATTGATCCGCGCAAGCTCAACTACGTGCTGAAGCAACGAAGAAATTTGATTTATGCAGTTACACTCGATCAGCGCTCAGTGGGGGCTAGTCAAATAAGAAGAACGTTTACGCCCGAGTCGCTTGCAAAGATTAAATCCGATCCAAATTTATTTAGCCAAAACTTACAGGATCTTTTTGCGAGAAATCAGGAAGTGCTTTTTCTCTTTGGTAATACTGAGCAGGAGCTGGTTAAAAAAATCAGAACCTATGGCGCCAAATTGGTAAGTCATTTTGATGCTCGTGAGCAAGAACGACTCACTGAAGCATTGTTCAAATCAAAACAATCAAAAGGGATTCCTGATATATTAAGAAAGAAATTTAATAGTGAAATAAAAGTTCCGTTCGGATATCAGTTAGTGGCCAATGATTCTAATTTCTTTTGGTTGCGCCAGATCAATCCCTACGATGATAAGGATATCTTTATTACGCGTAAAAAATACACTTCACCTGATCAATTTAAGCGTGATAGTTTAATTGCGTGGCGCGATGAGATTTGTCGCTATAATATTTTTGAAGACCCCGAACGGATTGAAACCTACCTGATGACTGAAACTTCTATTCCGTACAAACAGGTTATTACAAAGGAGACTACGTTCAACGGAAAATTTGCTGTAGAAATGCGCGGGCTATGGCGTACTAATAATTTGACAATGGGTGGGCCTTTTGTCTCTTATGTTTTTGTAGATGAACCGCTAGGGATGCTTTATTATATCGAAGGCTTTACGTTTAGCCCCAGCAAAGATCAACGCGAAATCATTCGCGAACTGGAAACAATTATCCATACATTCAAGACCAGCAGCGAGCTGTCACCTGTTAAACAGTAATTAAGTTTGTTATTTGAGAGTTGATACGTCAAATTTCTAACCAGAATATGTAATTCCTGTTTCTTAGAGTGTAAATTGCCTTTTCATATTTTTCTAACTATAGCTATGTCAATCAAAATCCGCAAACAAGACGCTCTTAATTACCATACACAAGGTCAACCGGGAAAATTAGAAGTAGTGCCCACCAAAATGTTAAGCACTCAGCTTGATCTTGCGTTGGCATATTCTCCGGGTGTTGCTGAACCCTGTAAAGAGATTGCAGCTAATAAAGATGATGTGTATAAATATACTGCAAAAGGAAATCTGGTAGCAGTAATTTCAAATGGTACAGCTGTTTTAGGCTTGGGTAACATTGGCCCCGAAGCGTCAAAGCCGGTAATGGAAGGCAAGGCTGTATTGTTTAAAAAATATGCGGGCATTGATAGTTTTGATATTGAAATTGATGAAGAAGATCCGGATGAATTTATAAAAATTGTAAAATCTCTAGAACCCACTTTTGGAGGAATTAACCTCGAGGACATCAAAGCACCGGAATGTTTTAAGATAGAAACTGTGCTGCGCGAAAAGATGAACATTCCCATCATGCATGACGATCAGCATGGCACGGCAATCATTTCAAGTGCGGCTCTGCTCAATGCGCTTGAAATCATTGGAAAGAAAATTGGCGACATCGTTTTAGTAGTAAATGGAGCCGGTGCAGCAGCAGTGTCCTGTACCAAATTATACTTCGCGTTAGGATTGAAGAAAGAGAATTTGATCATGTGCGATAGCAAAGGTGTGATCACCACAAAGCGTGAAGGTCTTGATGAAAGTAAAAAGCAATTCGCAACCACCAGAAAAATAACAACCCTTCAAGAAGCCCTAAAAGGGGCAGATGTTTTTGTTGGACTTTCGATAGCTGATATCTTGAAACCAGAAGATGTTTTGTCCATGGCAAAGGATCCTATCGTTTTTGCGTTGGCTAATCCTAATCCTGAAATTGATTATGACCTTGCCAAGAAAACGCGTCCTGATTTAATTATGGGGACAGGGCGCTCGGATCATCCTAACCAGGTAAATAACGTGCTTGGCTTCCCATACATTTTCAGAGGTGCATTGGATGTGCGCGCTACTGAAATAAACGAAGAGATGAAGCTCGCAGCGGTGCACGCACTTGCCAATCTGGCCAAAGAACCAGTTCCGGATATCGTGTTTCAGGCGTATGGTATTGATCGCATTCAGTTTGGACGAGAGTATCTAATTCCAAAACCACTTGATCCAAGGCTCATCACAACGGTATCACCTGCAGTTGCAAAAGCTGCTATGGATTCTGGTATGGCCAGGATGCCAATTACTGATTGGGGAAAATATCATCAAGAGTTATTGAAACGTGTTGGAATTGATCCTAAACTTACTTCGCGCATTATTGATTTGGCTAAGAAGAAACCAAAGCACATTGTGTTTGCCGAAGCAGATCATCCAAAAATTTTAAAGGCTGCTCAAATCCTTCAAGACGAAAAAATTGCACACCCTATTTTGTTGGGCAACAGACAAGAAATTGAACGCCTCATTGAAGAGCATGGCCTTGATATAAGCGATTGTAAAATTATTGATCCCCGGGAAGAGCAAGAACGTTCTGAAAAATATGCACAAGCGTATCATGCCAAACGCTCACGTAAGGGAATTACGATGAAAGATGCACATCGGCAAATGCGCGACCGCAATGCATTTGGTGCGATGATGGTTGAGTTTGGTGAAGCCGATGCATTGGTTTCAGGGCTCACGAAAGATTATCCAAAAACAATTTTACCATCCCTTCAAATAATAGGCATGGCCGAAGGCGTGAATCGTGTGGCCGGCATGTACATCATCATGAATAAAAAAGGAACCTTCTTTTTTGCGGATTGTACGGTAAATGTTGATCCTAATGTGGATGAGTTGGTTGGAATCATTGGATTGGCCGCGCGTGGTGTAAAATTCTTTGATGTGGAGCCTCGTGTTGCAGTGTTATCCTACTCAAACTTTGGCTCAAGCAAGGGAGAGGTGCCTGAAAAAACAATGAAAGCAGTAAAGCTTGCGAAAGCAAAATATCCGGACTTGATTTTGGATGGAGATATTCAAGCGAATGTAGCATTCGACACAGACATTCAGCGTGAGATTTATCCGTTTAGTGCGTTGGCGAAAGAAGGAGCTAACACATTGATTTTTCCAAACCTGACATCAGGCAATATTGCTTATAAGTTGTTGATTGAAATTGGTGGAGCCGAAGCCATAGGACCGATTTTATTAGGAATGAAAAAACCAGTACACGTGCTTCAGTTGGGAAGTTCCATACGCGATATTGTGAACATGGCAGCTATTGCTGTAGTAGATGCACAGTTGCACGAAATGGATGGCCATTTGTGATTTTCATTCAATCAATTTTATAAGCCTGTTGTGGTTCGTGTCTCACTATAGTCGTTAACTTAGCAATGATTAAATATGTCGTCCCTACAGGACTTTAATTCATATCTCTTTATTGTTACCAACATTTCGTCCCTATGGGACTAGAAATAAAGCCTCCCTCAAGTCCCGTTAGGGACTACATATTGGTAATAGCAGCTATAGTACCTTATTAAAATCCCTTTAGGGATGAAATATAAATTCCAAATTCACCAAAGTGTTTGCTGTAAGTCAAAATGTGCGATTCTCATACGCGTCTACTCTTAAGTTAACGACTATGAAGTCTCACGAACCATTGCTGGGGCATATTTATCCCTCAAGAAAAGAAAATAATTGAAATACATACATGGGAGGATTTGTAAGCTTTTTTCTTTTCCCGCAAGGGTCACATGCAAGGGACTGAGGGATTTGTAATTTACATCACCCCTAACTCCTCTCCTCTGGAGAGGGAACGACCGCTTAATTTTTTAGCTTCGTTTGATAAGCGTTGAATGCAGGTGTTTTATTTTCCACAGTTTTCTTTCTTTAACCAGAACTACTGTTTCCAGCCATTGCATTGTTGTCTGTTTCCCATCTCTGGTTATTGAAGATTGAAGACGATAAGTAACCCATGCCATAGTTTTATCTATGGTGGTAGTAATGAAATCAAAACTATTGGTACGTTTAAAATCAGATGACGGATTCAATGTAATTGCTTTCAGAATAAGTGTATCTATGTTCCACACCTGGCCATATTCGTATAGGGTTAAATCAGATATACAAGAGGCTTTGAGGCTGATAGAATCACGGTTGGATAAAGCGTTAAATAGTTTGATGACCGTTTGCTGCACAGCCTGCTGATTGGCTGTTAATGGCCTTTGTCCATATAATTGTACTGTCAATAAAGTTGCAATCAATAAGATTATTGTTTTTCTCATTTCTAGATTTGAATGTTTGATTCCCTGCCTTTGTTGTTTCGTGCGGAGGCGGCATGTCCAACCAACATTACTATAAAGTTAATGAACGAGGACATCATCTACGGAGGAAAGATGGTCAAACCAATACCGCCTTGTGTTTTTGTGGGGCACCAAGAATTTGAGAGATTCCTTTGCTAACAGAAAGAAGGGGTTGTGGATCGATATGAACAGGTAACTGAAATGTTTTGCTAAACCTTTCTTGAATACCTTTTAGTTTCGCATTGCCACCCGTTACATAAATTCCTGAACGATAAATATCGGATGCTAATTCGGGCGGGCAAATTTGTAACGATTGACGAATACACTCTTCTATTTTTTGAAAAGGTTTTTCTAACACTGAAGTTAATTCAGATTGACTTACTTTCCGGCTTACCGGAATCCCTTCCATTAAGTCTTTCCCTTTCACGATAAAAAATTCTTCCTTGTTGGCAGCCGATGAAAAAACACACCCAATTTTTTTCTTCACTTGCTCGGCCGTTTTAAGTCCAATTGAAAAATTGTAGGTTCTTCTAAAGTAATCTTGAATTTCTTCGTCCAGTGTATCACCAGAAGTACGCGTTGATTGGAAAGCGGCAATTCCCGATAAGGAGATGATTACTACTTCGGTAATTCCGCCACCGATATCCACCACTAGTTTTCCTTCCGGCTCCTGAATGTTAAGGCCTAAGCCTAACGCTGCCGCTAAAGGCTCGTGAACCAAATACGTATTTCGTGAAGTGAATTGATCTAAGGCATCGCGCAAGGCACGCTTCTCAACAGGAGTTGTATCATAAGGTACTCCTGAAATTAAATAATTAAAACCTGACGGGAAAAGCGATGGCTTCTGAATTTTACTGACCATCTCTTTTAACATTTTCTTAGCCGACTCTCCATCAGAAATTACTCCACCTTTCAAGGGTTTGATGGGCTTAAGATTTGAATGCATCTTCTCCAGCATGCTATACGCTTGATCGCCTATGGCCTCTACTTTGTTGTTAAGTTCGTTAACCACCATATAAGAAGGTTGCGAAAACAAAACAACAGATTGATCGGTCAATAAAGTGTTATTATTTCCAAGATCAATAGCCAAATTTTTTGAAGCGGAAAATCGAAACATAGTCCAAAGGTACTTCGATCTTTTAAACTTTTATGGAAACGAATAACTAAAAAAGAGGAGGATTTCATTTTGGTTTATCCCCTTGTTTCCCTGCCCAAATCCTCGTAAACTGCATTCATTTTTTAACCTTTTATGATTGCATATCTTAAAGGCAAGCTCGTTCACAAAGAGCCTACATTTATAATACTCGATGTGAACGGAATTGGCTACCAGGTGAGCATTTCGCTCAACACATTTTCTGAAATTAAAGATCGCGAGGATTTGAAACTTGTGACTTACATGCATGTGCGCGAAGATGCCCAGATTTTATATGGATTTGTAAATGAAACCGAAAAGCAAATGTTTCAACACTTGATTTCTGTAAATGGAGTAGGGCCTAATACCGCGTTGGTGGTGCTTTCATATTTACCCCCTAATGAGCTTCGGTCGGCCATTGTGCGCGAAGATGCAGCAGCCTTGCAGGCCGTAAAGGGAATAGGAGGAAAGACAGCACAACGGGTGATCCTTGAACTGAAAGATAAGTTGAGAAAGGACCCGATAGAAGAAGGATCGGGAAAACCCGGATTAATACACAATACCATGCGCCACGAGGCGTTAACAGCTTTAATGACGCTCGGTATAACGAAATCAGCTGCCGAAAAAAGCGTTGATTCCGTCCTGAAGTTGTCAGGAAATACCATTAGTTTAGAGGACCTGGTAAAGCAAGCATTAAAAAACGCCTGAACCACGATTGATTGTAGCTACCCGGAAGATTCAGTTCATTCTCGGACTGGGCATTTGTCTCGCACTATGCTGGTCTGCTCCTATGGCTTACGGCCAGCAGCAGAATAGTGCCGATACTGTACGGTTGCAATCCAACCCGTATCGTCCGCAATTCAGAGCTCGCGATCGCTATGGCGACCCGTTCTCAAACTTCACAACTTTCTCACCCCTATTTCTTAAGAACCCAAAGAGTTTCAACACAGAAATAGAAATTGACACTGGCAGGCATTATAATATTTATGAAAAGGCAGGCACACTAAATTATCGTCCGCCCTCCACTATGTCCTTTGAGGAATTCCAGAGACAGCAAGATTTAATCCTTAAACGAAATTATTGGCAATCGAAAAGTAGAGCTTTAGATGGAGAAAGTGCCGTCAGTAGCCGCAACCTGATTCCTAAAATTTATGTGAGCCCGGTGCTCGACCGGATTTTTGGCGGCAGTTATGTTGAATTGATTCCGCGTGGTTTTGTAAACCTCGACTTTGGGGCTCAGTTTCAAAAAATAGAAAATCCCTCCATACCCCTTCGACAGCAGCGAAACGGTGGCTTTGAATTTGATCAGCAAATAAACTTAAGTGTAGTTGGTAAAGTGGGCGAAAAATTATCGGTGACTACCAACTTTGATAATAATAACTCTTTCGACTTTCAAAATAACATGAAGGTTGAATACACAGGTTTTAAAGAAGACATTCTTAAAAAACTGGAAATAGGAAATGTGAGTTTGCCCCTCAACAATAGTTTGATTACGGGTTCGCAAAATTTATTTGGGGTGAAAGCACAAATGCAGTTTGGTAAACTGTTTGTAACAGCTTTGGCAACCACGCAACGCGGCAAGCAATCATCCATTAAAGTGCAGGGTAGTACAAACGGAGCTGCGCAAGGAAGGCCGTTTGAAATTGTTGGCTCTAACTATGATGATAATCGTCACTTCTTCTTAGGACAATTCTTCCGCGATAATTTTGAAGGCTGGCTAGGAACGCTTCCGCAGATTACATCCGGGGTACTCATTACCCGTGTGGAGGTATATTTATTGAACCGACAAAACGATACCCAAACCACACGCAACGTGGTTGGCTTTATGGACTTAGGAGAAGCAGAAAAGATTTACAGAAAAGATATAATTAATTCTACTTCATCAGTAGGATATCCGACAGCCAACAATGCCAATGATTTATTTACTAAACTCAAAAACATCCCAGCTGAATCGGATCAAATTAATCAGAACCTGGAGGGGTTGGGATTAGTGAATGGAACTGACTTTGAAAAAATTAATAGCGCACGAAAGCTAGCTCCTAGCGAATACACCTTTAACAAAGAGCTTGGCTACCTTACCTTACAACGCAAACTTCAAAATGATGAAGTCCTTGCAGTTGCATATGAGTATTCTTACAATGGCAGACCTTATAAAGTAGGAGAACTTTCCGATGATTATGGCAATAAGCCTGAAAACCAGGTTGCTTTTCTAAAACTATTGCGGCCGCGCAAAATCAGTATTAAAGATTCGCGAGGTACAATTATTCCTACCTGGAATTTGATGATGAAAAACATTTACAACCTGAACGTAACTCAACTTACGCGTGAGGGTTTTCAGTTGCGTGTAATCTATCGTGATGACCGCACGGGTATTGATAATCCGCAATTGCAGGAAGGAGATTATGCGCGCACCCAACAATTAATTCAAGTCTTTGGTCTCGATCGTTTGAATCCTTACAATGATCCGCAGCCTGATGGCAACTTTGACTTTGTAGAGAAGGTGACTGTAAATACGGAAACAGGAGCAATTATTTTTCCTTATCTGCATCCTTTTGATAATGCGTTGCGAAATCTCTTTGCAAAAGAAACGAACGTTGCTTTACGTGATCAGTTAATCAACAAGTATGTGTACGATACATTGTATCGCACCACAAAAGCAGAAGCTGAGTTATTTGCAACAAAAAATAAATTCTATTTGACGGGTTCTTTTAAGGCTGGTTCTGGCAAGGAAATTATTATTCAAGGATTCAATATTTCACCCAACTCGGTAAAAGTATATGCGGGCGGAACACCTTTGCGGGAAGGAACGGACTATACGGTTGATTATACCTTTGGAAAAGTTACTATTCTTAACGAAGGTATTTTAAGTTCTGGAAAGGATCTGGACATCACGTATGAACAACAAGATCCCTTTGCGTTTCAAACGCGGTCGTTGCTGGGTACACGATTCGACTATAAACTCAGTGATGATATTAATATAGGATCTACGGTTTTATATTATAACGAACGCCCTCTCATTAGTCGTAACCTGATTGGCAGTGAACCTGCCCGTAACCTTCAATACGGTGTAGATTTTAACATGCGCAAAAATTCAAGGGTGTTAACCAAATTGGTTGACTACTTACCATTTTTACAAACCAAAGAACAATCTACCGTAACACTTAATGCAGAATTTGCTCAGCTTATTCCCGGCACATCTAACATTGTAGATGGTGATGGTACTTCCTTTATTGATGATTTTGAAAATACAGCCACGCCTTATAGTTTGTTAAGTCCTCAGTCATGGAAACTCGCAGCTACACCTAGAGAGTTTGATGACGCGCTTGGTGCCCCTAATGATTTGCGTGCAGGATACAAGCGCGCCAAGATCGCTTGGTATCAGGTCGATAATGTTTTCTATCGATCAGGCGGAAGATTTAAGCCCACCAATATTGATGAAAAGGATTTGGCAAATCATTATGTAAGACCTGTGCCCCCCAAAGAGATTTTCCCTTTTTTTGATGCACAGGTAGGTAACTTTTTTGAACCCATTTTTGATATTGCTTATTATCCATCTGAAAGAGGTCCCTACAATTACAATAGCACCAATTTAAACTCACAGGGCTTCCTTAACAATCCAAAAGACAATTGGGGTGGCATTACCACTGCTATTCGCACGGAAGTGGATTTTGACAAAGCCAATGTTGAGTATATTGAGTATTGGTTGTTAGATCCATTCATAAATAATGTGAATGGAGAAATTAATGATGGAATAAATAAACCAAAATCAAATACTACGGGTGGAAAGGTTGTTTTTCATTTGGGCAGTATTTCAGAAGATGTTATGCGCGATGGCAAGCATGCTTTTGAAAATGGACTGCCCACCGATGGAGATCTTTCACCGATTAATGTCACCGAGAATGAGTGGGGGTATGTTACTAATAAGCAATACCTAAATAATGCATTTGATAATAACCCTGCAGGCAGGCCCTTTCAAGATGTGGGGCTGGATGGAGCCAATAATGCTATTGAGGCGAACAAGTTTTCTGGATTTTTAAATTCAATAGCAAGTCCAACATTACGCCAACAAATCACTCAGGATCCATCAGCGGATGATTTTAAATATTTTTTAAGCAACGAGTTTGATACAAAGAATGCCAAGATTTTGGAGCGATACAAGAGCTTCAATGGGCAAGAGAATAATACACCCGTACTTGCAAGCTCTGATTTGGTACCGCAGTCCAGTACTACCATTCCCGATAATGAAGATCTTAATCAGGATAATACGCTTAGTGATTTGGAAGAATATTATTCCTATAGTATAGACTTGACTCCCAGCACATTGAAGGTTGGGAATAAATTTATTGTGGATGCGGTAACAGCAATACGTACTCTCTGAACGAAGTAGGGTTACACATAGCA
>CAWBCB010000081.1:0-11440 GCA_963787095.1 uncultured Cytophagales bacterium
TACGCATTCGGTCCATTAAATCGCCTTTAAAGCTTGATTTTGCTACTTTCAGTTGAATTGGGCCACCCATTTTCCAGCTATCAAATAAAACAGAATCTTTGCTTGTAGCATATTTAATTTGCAAGAAAACGATATCGTCCATTTTAATTTTTGGTCCTTTATTTGCTTTTGCAATTGCATAACGTACACCGTTGTTTGCTGTTTTATATGAAACTTTTTTCTGTGCAAATACAATTGTACACAAGAACATTAATACGAATACTCCAATAATTTTTTTCATTATTTCGCTTTTTTAATATTTACTAATTCAACATCAAAAACTAATGTAGAGAATGCTGGAATAGCACCATTTCCAACTGCATTCGGACCATAACCTAAAGCCGAAGGAACAATTAATTTCGCTTTTGTTCCTTTTGTTAAAGTAGTAAATGCTTCGTCCCAACCTTTAATTACAACACCTTGCCCTACTGGGAACTCTAATGGTTTACCCATGTCTACAGATGAATCGAATTTATTTCCATTTAACAAAGTTCCTGTATAATGCACAACAACTGTATCTCCAGCTTTTGCTTTTTCCGCTCCACCTTGTTTTGTAATTACATATTGAAGCCCACTAGCAGTTTTTGTAGTGCTTAATTTTTTCTCTGCAATGTATTTCTCGATGTTTACATTTTCTACACCCGATTGTTTCTCTGCTTCTGCTTTCATCTCCTCATCTATTTGAGCTTTAGATTGTACTTTATCTATTTTTACATTGAATGTTAAATAGCTTCCTGCTCTAATAAATGCTGGACGTGGGAAATTAAATGTTTTTTCAAATAAAGAATCTGCATTAATTAAAAATGTTGCAGAATCGTTTAATGTTAACATTTTCAAACCACTCATTAAATCACCTTTGCCCGTGATTTATAACGTGGGTATTGGATATCCTTTTTAGTCAGTAGTAGCTAGTCTTTAGTAGTGAGTATTGAGTCCATAGACAACTCAGGACTAATGTCTAGGTACTCAGGACTAAAACTTAAGTAGTTTATCAATTTCACTGGCAACTTTCTCAGCATTAGGTAACATCATTTTTTCTAGTTCACTATTTAACGGAACAGCTGGAAGATTAGCCGCTCCAAACGTCCAGACAGGAGCATCTAAATAATTAAAACATTCCTTTGAAATTCTGCCTGCTAACGATTCTGCAAATGAATTTAAAAGAGGCTCTTCGGTAAGCACAAAGGCTCGACCATGCTTTTTAACTGAATCTACAATCAAAGACCAATCGATTGGATTAAGGGTTCTTAAATCGACAATCTCAACCCTACCCTCAAAATTTTTGACTGCCTCTTTCGCCCAATATACTCCCATGCCGTATGTAATTATAACTGCACTTTCACCCGATTGAATTTTTTCATCATCAGCAATCTGAACTATAGTAGCAACACCAAGGGGAAGAATATATTCAGAGTCTGGTTCTATAGTCTTAGCTTCCCCAGTGCCCACTACTTTACTCCAATACAATCCTTTATGCTCAAGCATAACTACTGGATTAGGATCATAGTATGCTGCTTTCATTAAGCCTTTCATATCTGCAGCATTGCTTGGGTATACCACTTTAATTCCGCGTATCGTTAAAAGCGTAGACTCAATACTTCCCGAATGATACGGTCCTCCACTTCCATACGCACCTATCGGCACCCGAATAAGAGATTGAATCGGAAATTTTCCTTTGGAGAGGTAACAGCTTTTAGAAAGCTCTTCCACCAGTTGATTCAAAGCCGGCCAGATGTAATCCGCAAATTGAATCTCAACGATTGCCTTCGCTCCTACGGCACTCATCCCGGCTGTTGATCCAACAATGTAGGCTTCCTGAATAGGTGTATTGAAGACTCGGCTATCTCCATACTTCTGTGCAAGCGTAGCCGCCTCACGAAATACCCCACCCAACCTCCTTCCCACATCCTGGCCATAAAATAACGCTTCAGGGTGCTTCATCAAGATTTCGTCAACCGCATGCAATGCAGCATCTACCATGACAACCTTTTCTCCTTTCTTTGGGACTCTTTTCCCTCGCTCCTTTAGAATAGGGGTAGCAGCAAACTCATGCGTATCAAAATCACTTGGTTCAGGATCAGCGGAAGCTAAGGCACGATCATAATCTGATTTTACTGTTGCGATTGCCCTTGCCTTAATCTCTTTAGATTTCTCCTTTGAATTCTTCAACTTCAATAAAGCTTTCTCCAAAACCAAGATCGGATCTCGCTTTTGATGCGCTGCTAAATCCTCCTGGCGATACCATTCTTTGCGAACTCCTGAAGTATGATGACCCAATAGTGGGCAGGTTGCATGAATAAGGATGGGCATCCGCTTAGCGCGAACAAAGGAAATTGCCTCATCCATCACCTGATAACTTTTCAAGAAATCTGATCCATCTACCCGCTTACGTGCAAGGCCTTTAAATCCCGCTGCATATTCATAGGCATCCATCGCCCTCATCTCCTTTGCCGATGCGGAAATACCCCAACCATTATCCTGTATCAGATAAATGATCGGTAACTTTTTTAATACGGCCATCTGAAATGCCTCGGCAACTTCGCCTTCTGTAACCGATCCATCACCTAATGAGCAAAGAACAACGGGTCTATTTTTTTCCTTTATCAACTTTTGCGATTCGAGGTATGAAATTCCGTGTGCCATGCCTGTGGCAGGAATGGCTTGCATACCCGTTGCCGAACTTTGGTGAGGAATGACCGGAAATCCATTTCGCCTTAAGGATGGATGACCATAATAGGTGCGCCCGCCTGAAAACGGATCATCGCGCTTTGCCATCAATTGGAGCATTAACTCATAAGGCTCCAGGCCCATACCCAATAACATCGACTCATCGCGATAATAAAGTGAAGCATAATCAAACTCCTTCAATTGCAGTCCCGCTGCCAATTGTATTGCCTCATGCCCACGCGATGTACTATGTACGTATTTACTACATACATCTTTATTCTCCTCATAGGTCTCAGCCATTCGCTTAGATACCTGCATCAATTCATAGGCCTTCCAAAGCAATTCATTATTTATTCCTGCACTTTTCACTTTCTTAACTCCGGTCATCATTCAAACGGTTGAACTGATCAAATATAAATATTTTAATACTTAGTAATCTTTAAAAATAGTTGTTCAACATAATAAACAAAGTTACTTTACCCTCAAAAAGGAAGTTCCGTTTTATGAGCCTTTGGAGGACAGTAAGTTATTGGGGAACAAATAAAACTAAAAACCTGCATCACATGCGAAATGTGGTGCTGACTAATCGGATAAGCATTCTTATCGCTTGTCTATGCTTCTCATTATCAATTCTTTCAACACTTACTTTTGGGTTCATATATTCCTCACAATTGTCATTGCTTTTTGCATTCATTTTCATCTTACCAATATTCATAAATAAAGCTGGTTTTTTGTTTGCGGGAAGAATTCTTCTATCTGTTGTTCTGAGTTTAGCCTCTTTAATAACATCCATTATTGATAAGTTCGATTATTTTTTACTAGAAGAATTCCAATTCTTTGAGTTTAGACTTACACTGCTTGCTTCCACCTTGTTTCCTTTTATCCTATTTAAACTTGAGGAAAGAAAATATTGGTTATCTGCATTGACTATCAACTTTCTTTGTTTGATCTTGTATGATCCGATTCATGAATTTTTTGGAGTAGGTTATTATCAGCTAGGCTTCATTGGCCCCAATTATTACTTTCTCAATTACATGGTTGTTGCTTCTTTTTCTGTGATTGCAGGCAGTGCTTATTTCATAAAACGAAGTTTCGAAGAATCAGAAAACGAAAATCAATCATTAATAGAAACATTACATCAAGCCAACAATAATCTCAAAAATCAAAGTCGACTACTGCAAAATCAGCAGCAAGAACTTATTAAGGCAAATGATCTAATAGAGAAACAAAGAGAGTTGATTACTCAGGAGAATCTTCAATTAGCGAGTGAGATTATTGAAAAAAATAAACAGCTAACCGAAACCAACACCGAATTAATAAATCATAATAACGATCTTCAGCAGTTCTCCTACACGATTTCGCACAATCTTCGAGGCCCTATGGCAAGTATTGCAGGGCTATTAAGTTTAATAGAACCAACTGAACTGGGCCCTACCAATCAACCCATCTTAAAGCACTTTGCAAATTCTTTTAACTCATTAGAAAGTACAATAAGAGATCTTGGAAATATTATAGACATACGAAACAAGGTAACAAGGCTTCGTCAAAAGTTAATTCTAACAGAAGAGCTTGAACACATAAAAACCCTCTTACTGGGAGATCTGGAGGATAACAAAGTCGTGATTTCTGAAAATTTTGATAAAGCTCCAGAAATATATTCCGTAAAAATTATGATTCACAGCATTCTTTACAACCTGGTAAGCAATGCGATTAAATATCGACATCCGGATAAGGTTTGTCACATAAATATCAGCTCTTTTCAAGAAGACAATTTCATAAAACTAATTATTGAGGATAATGGGATTGGAATTGATCTAAATCGATTTGGCGATAAAGTATTTAATCTTTATAAACGATTTCATACTCACATTGAAGGAAAGGGATTGGGATTATTTCTGGTGAAACTCCAAATAGAAACAATGGGTGGTAGAATTGAAGTTAAAAGTACTCCAAATCAGGGTACAACTTTTACAGTTTACCTAAAAATTCCTGAAAATATTGGCGAGCAATTAATTTTTGAAAATGATGTGGCCAAAGTCTATTATGATGCTTCGATTGAATCGATTTGCTGCATTTGGACGCGCCCGCATAGTCTTGTGGAATTTGAACAAGTGCTTTCACTTTCTCTTGATTTTCTAAAGGCTTATCGAACAGCCAATTGGATTTCGGATATCCGAAATGTTCCCATGCGCGATGAAGAAAACCTGAATAAAATCAGATCTAAGTTCAAAGATGAATACCTTAAGCTTGGAGTAAATAAAATAGCCGTGGTGCTGGCATCTGAGGATTATGAAACTACGACCATCAATCAAAAACAAGTGCAAATTAAAAATGCTTACCCTGTTGAGTATGGGTTTTTTAATTCATTGAAAGATGCCCGGCAGTGGATTAAAGAACAGATCGATCGTAAGCAATAAGCCTCTTAGTTTTCGGAAGTTAGTAACTCAAAAGCTTTTTTCAATTTCCGAACCATTCGTGCAGACTCATTAAAATCAAGCGTTTGCTGGCCATCACTAAAGGCTTCTTCAGGTTTTTGATGAGTTTCATAAATAATTCCATCGGCACCGGCCATTACCGAAGCCAAAGCAATCGATTCAACATATTCCCGAATACCAATTGCGTGAGATGGGTCTGCCACCACAGGTAAATGAGTTTTCGATTTAAGAATGGGAATCGCATTGATGTCCATCGTATTCCGGCTTGCTTTCTCGTAAGTACGAATACCTCGCTCGCACAAAATTAATTTCTCGTTACCTGCTGAGAAAACATATTCGGCTGAAGAAAGTAACTCTTCAATCGTGCCTGAGATTCCGCGCTTAATCATTATCGGTTTATCCACCTTACCTAATTCATCAAGTAAGTTATAGTTTTGGGTATTCCTCGCTCCCACTTGAAAAACATCTACATAGGGATACATAGGTTCAATCTGACTTACCTGCATTACTTCACTGATAATTTTAATACCAGCAGCTTTGGCACGTTCATGCCACATCTTTAATCCGTCAATCCCCAATCCACGAAAGGCATAAGGCGAACTGCGAGGTTTGTAGACTCCACCGCGCATAATACGAACTCCATTTTCCTTCAAATGTTTAATCGTAAGATCCACTTGTTGCTCATTTTCTATAGAACACGGACCAGCCATGATGGATAGATTACCACCTCCAATAGTCACACCATCACCTAAATCAATTATTGTTGGTTCAACCTTCCACTTACCCGAAACCAGCTTATACTCATCCGACACCCGATGAATATCAGCAATGCCAGTCATGTGCCCTACCTGACGAATATCAAAATCTTTTTTTCCAATACCTATCAAATAGGATCCCCGTTGGGTATTTACCTCCATGGTTTTGTAACCAAACGAAGCAATCTTTTCAACAATCTTTTGTTTATCCTGAGTTTGTATAGTGGGTTGTAGTTGTATGATCATACTTATGAAATCAAAGATTGAACAAATTGATGAATGTCTTCCTTCTGGCTTTTGCTTTCCTTAAGACAGGTTATGAATGAACTCCCAACAATAGCACCCGCCCCATACTCGCATGCCTGCGAATAAGTCTTATGATTTGAAATTCCAAACCCAATAAGAAAGGGATGGGTAAGCTTTAGGGATTGTAGTTTCTTGAAATAAGCTTGCTGTTCTTCTGAAAACTCTTTTTTAGCTCCCGTTGTACTGGATGATGAAACCGCATAAATAAATCCGGAGCTAAGGGCATCAATCTTCTTGATTCGAGCCTCCGAAGTTGTTGGCGAAATCAAAAAGGAAATACTGAGATTCAATGACTCCATTAACTCCTTGTAATATTTAACATATTCATCTATAGGAAGATCAGGAAGAATCAGCCCATCTACACCTGCCGCTGAAGCCTCCTTACAAAACTTCTCAACGCCATATTGCATTACCGGATTAAGATAACCCATTAGCACAATGGGCATTTTTATGTCGGCACGGAGCTCAGCGACTTGTTTCAACAGCAACTCAACATTCATTCCTTGATCAAGCGCTACCTTATTACTTTCCTGAATCGTAGGCCCATCGGCAATCGGATCGGAAAATGGAATTCCAATTTCAATCATATCTACACCAGCCGATTCTAAATGAACAGCGATTGATAAAGTGTCATTCAACGTTGGAAATCCGGCCGTATAAAAAACAGACAGAATATTTTTCTTCTTATTCGCAAATAATTTTGTGATTCTATTTTCCATTTTAATGAGTATCGAGGTGATAGTTTTTTTCTCCTGCTTGAATTGCTATTTGTAAAACATTTTGCGCAGGTGGTAACGGACATGTGGCAAAAGGCGTGAATGCACATGGTGGATTATAAGCTTTATTGAAATCGATTATTGTACGACCATTAGCATCGGGAATTTTTATATACATATATCTTCCTGCAGGATACGTTTCAGTTTCATTAGTAAGATCGCCAAGGATGATAAACAATTCATCTTTACCACCTTCTAATGCGTCTAACCTATATTCTTTTCCTTTAAGTGTAAATACTAATGTACCCGGAGAAGTCTGAGCAGTTGTTTGACCTAACACATTGGTGATATCAATTTTCCTTGGTGCAACAGGAATTTCCAACGTGGCTTCCACCCGCCACTCAGGATTTACTTGATATCGTTCTATTCCAGTAAACTCTTCAATCAACTTACTTTCTAAATCTCTTAATCGAATCCCAACCTGATCATCGCGCTTAATCACAAACCACTGAAGTGAGCCATGCGATAGTAAACTATTCTTTGCTGAATCTGGATGGAAAATGATTTTTTCAGTGATTGGAATTCCTCTGTCCGAAATATCAACACCTGGTAAAACATTTAGCTGAACCACCGTATTCTTAACCAAAAAGAAGCCTGCCTTCGCAGCAATCTTCCCTTTCGGGAAAACCAAATCATTTGAATCATCACTACCAACCGTGTTTATCCCTTCCTTCAACCAAAACAAGCCCGCCAAATTAAGCCATCCATTATCGCCCTTTAGTTCAGTTAATCTTTTCTGATACCATTCTTCAACCTCAGCTTTGTAAGCTTGTGGGCTCAATAGAGGTTGATCAGATTTTTTTGAATCACAATTTACTAGGGTAAGGACACTAACCGCAGAGACGCAAAGGGCGCGGAGAGAAATTTTACAATTATTAATTCTCTTAAATAAATTCATAAAATTTAAATCGTCAATTGTAATTTTTATCCCGATAGCTATCGGGACGTAAAAAGTTACTAATATTTTCCCCACCTAATATAAGACTCCAAGTCTTTATCACCACGACCAGAAAGATTAATGACCACCACATCATCCTTCGTTAACTCCATCACTTTCAAGGCAGCCATAGCATGAGCAGATTCTATGGCAGGAATAATTCCTTCTGTTCTGCTTAGCTCAATTCCTGCATTCATGGCATCATCGTCAGTAACATTTATAAACTGAACTCTTCCGGTTTCAAATAAATGCGCATGCAGGGGGCCAATTCCTGGATAGTCAAGCCCCGCTGAAATTGAATAAGGCTCAATGACTTGTCCATCTGCTGTTTGCATCAGCAAGGTTTTACTGCCATGTAGCACACCAGCCTTGCCCAAGGCAGTCGTTGCAGCTGACTCGCCACTATCCACACCCTTGCCCGCTGCTTCAACCCCTATCAAATTCACATGTTCATCCGAAAGGAAATGATAAAAAGCTCCCGCTGCATTACTGCCACCGCCTACACAGGCCACGACATAATCAGGATACGGATTACCAATTTCGTTTTGTAATTGCTTTTTGATCTCCTCACTAATCACAGATTGAAAACGGGCAACCATATCGGGATAAGGATGAGGCCCCACCACTGATCCAATAATATAATGCGTATCGGTGGGATGATTAATCCAATGCCGCATGGCTTCATTGGTTGCGTCCTTCAACGTCATGTTTCCCGATAAGGCCGGAACCACCTTAGTTCCTAAAATTCGCATGCGCTCAACATTAGGTCGTTGCCGTTCCATATCCAACTTACCCATGTACACGATACACTCCATTCCCATGAGAGCACAAACTGTAGCCGTGGCAACTCCATGCTGGCCAGCACCGGTTTCAGCTATAATTTTTTCTTTGCCTAATTTCTTGGCCATCAAAATCTGACCGATTGTATTGTTGATCTTATGAGCCCCTGTATGACAAAGGTCCTCGCGTTTCAGATAAATAGTGGCGTTGTATCTTTCCGATAATCGCTTCGCCAAATAAAGTGGAGTCGGCCGACCAACATAATTTTTTAAAAGATCATTGAACTCAGCCTGAAACGATGGCTCAGCCATAATGTTCAAATAATTCTCACGGAGCTCTTCAATATTAGGATAAAGCATCTCGGGTATATAGGCTCCTCCAAACTGTCCGTAATAACCACTTTCATCTACATTAAAATTCATAGTCGTAGGTTGTTTATTGCTTCTGATACTTTAGTAATGCTTTTTAATCCTGGAGAAAGTTCTACTCCGCTGTTTATATCAATCGCATGAAGATTCAACTCATTCAATGAGAGAATGTCTTTAATACTTTCAGGATCAATCCCTCCACTCAAAAAGAAAGGGATTTTGTTGTTATATTTTCTCAATAGCTTCCAATCAAATTTTATTGCATTGCCGCCATAGCTCTTCCCTTTTGTGTCGAACAGAAAATAATCTACCACATCAGAAAACTCAGAAGTTACAGACAAATCAAATGCATCATCCACCCTAAAGACCTTGATAATTTTAATTCCTTTCTCTTTAAGATTATTACAATACGCTACTGACTCATCGCCATGAAGTTGAACAAAATCCAATTGATGATTTTTTATGGCACTCAATATGCTTTCCGCAGACTCATTTACAAACACTCCTACTTTCATCGTAGAAGAAGGTAAGTCAGTAGGGATTTGAAATTCTAAACCGACATACCGTGGCGAGTTTTTATAAAAAATAAAACCCATGTAATCCGGAGCCAAAGAACCTACCTCAACAATGTTCTTGCTTTCTCGCATTCCACAAATTTTAATTTTTATATGATTGTGGGCAGACATTACTTTTCAAGGCGTTTCAATTCTGTAATAAAATCACGACACGCTTTCTCAGGCCTGCTGTGTTGCATAAAGTTTTGCCCCATCAGAAATCCTTCGTAGCCAAATTTTTTCAACTCAATTATCGTGGTTGTGTTCTCAATCCCGCTTTCCGAAACTTTCGCAAACTGTTTGGGGATTTTATCCGCCAGTTGCTTTGAGATTTCAATATCCGTTACGAACGTTTTTAAATCCCGGTTGTTCACACCAATTAAATCTACATCGCCATTGAGATTATCCTGAAGTTCTTTGTTGTTATGAACTTCCAACAAAATTTCCAATTGCAATGATTTGGCAAACTTTGCAAGTGTATGTAATTTTTTTGGGTCGAGTGCAGCAGCAATTAAAAGGATTGCATCTGCCCCCATTGATTTTGCTTCGATGATCTGATATTCATCTACTACAAAATCCTTTCGCAGGATTGGGCAAAAGTTAAACTTGCGAGCAACCATTAGGTCTTCCTTGCTGCCACCAAAATACTTTGAATCCGTTAGCACCGATAACGCAGAAGCACCAGCCTGCATGTACCCTATCGAAGTTCTCTCAATTGATACATGAGCATTAATAATTCCTTTAGAAGGCGATTTTCTCTTTATCTCAGCGATAATACCTGATTTATCCTCACGCTGAACATACTTCTTCAGCGATACGACTGGCGATTGAAAATAGATGCTTTGCTCCAGCAACTTAACCGGATACAACGATTTCCGCTCCTCAACTTCTTTATACTTATCCTGAATGATTTCGTCTAAGATGTTCATTCTACTTTTCGATTAATTTTTTAAAAGCCTCCAACGCCTTACCCGATTTCAATGCCTCAGTTGCTTTGATTACCGCTGCTCCCATTCCCGATTTTCTATCCACACAATACAACGCCATGGCTGCATTGGCAATAACAGCGTTGTTATGAGCATCGTTCCTTTTCCTTCGAGTACGTTAGTGAATAATTTTGCAGACTCCTCCACCGTTGCGCCACCTTTAATCTCCTCATACTTAATCATAGGTAAACCCAAGTCTGCAGGCTCGGCCAATCGTTCACCTTCATTAAAGAAAAATTTAAACGCACTGGTTAGAGAAACCTCATCATATCCATCAATAGAATGTAGAATTAAAAAATCTTTATTGCTATTCTGATAGAGATAGCCATATTGACGAGCAAGTTCGAGGCTAAAAACTCCAACTAATTGCCGGGTTGGAAAAGCGGGGTTTACCATCGGCCCCAGCATGTTGAAGAATGTTTTTACTCCTAATTCCTTACGAATTGGCGCTACATTTTTCATGGCTGGATGAAACAACGGTGCATGCATGAAACAAATATTTGCCCTGTCTAAGCTTCTTTTCAGCTCATCAACATCATTGGTGAATTTATATCCAAAATGCTCGAGCACATTGGAAGACCCGCACGCAGACGAAACTCCATAATTACCGTGCTTGGCAACCGGTTGTCCGGCAGCAGCCACAACAAACGAAGAAAGCGTTGACAAGTTAATTGTGTTCTTTCCATCCCCGCCTGTGCCACATACATCCATTACAGGCTGATCAAAGCGAGCCGGCAAACACAACTCCAGCATCGCATCCCGAAAGCCTTGCAACTCTTCAACAGTAATACTGCGCATCATATACACCGGAGCGACGAAGGCGGCCCGGGCCCCGGG
>CAWBCB010000082.1:0-25865 GCA_963787095.1 uncultured Cytophagales bacterium
TGATGTATTGCTTAGTTCGTTGCAAAAGCTCTGGGAGAATACCAACGTGGGTTGGATCAAGATGTTGAATTACCACGAAAGCCATGTTGGTCTCTGCTGGCATGTTTCCAAAAAAAGATCCCATCGCTTCCAGCCCACCAGCTGAAGCACCAATGCCAATAATTCTAAAACCTGATGAAGTTGATTTTTTTTTATTAATGAGTTTGGAGCTTACGGATTGTTTCTTTTCATGCCCTGCTTTTGCATTCTTCTGTGCCATCCGCGTTTTTTCAAAAGTTCAAGTTGAATATCTTTCGTATTGTGATGTTAGGTATTTTGAGTGGGTAATGCAAGGATTATAAACTGAACGACCTACTTTGTAAAATTTTGACTTCTAAAGCTTTATTTACCAGAAGTTTCCCTTTCAAAGCCTCAATAAATAATAAACCGGGCTAGCGTAAACTAGTCGGATCGCAAGGGTTACTTTTGCTTTTCACTTTTTGACTTAAGTGGGATGTTTGCCACATACTTTTCTCTTTTTTGTAATATGGAAAATGAACCTAATATATATTTTTAGTCAAGTAACTATTTTTAAACTTACCATCTGGATCATACGCTTTCGCTAAGGCCAAGAAGTCAGCATGTTTTTCATATCTGTTTTGCAATTGCTTGGGATTGATTGTAAACAATTTACCCCAGTGCGGTTTAACATTAAACGGAGCAAGGGCAGCTTCAATCATTGGCAATAAAGCAAGAACCTCGTTGGGCTTTTGCTTCCACGTAAAGTGTATAGCAATGCTATCTTGTTGATAGCATGGACTCATCCAAAAATCATCAGCCGCTATGGATCGTATTTCTGAAATCATGATGTGCGGATAAATTTGAGCCTTCATTTTTTCTATCGCAAGCAGTGCATCTACTGCCTTGGCACGAGGTACAAAATATTCTGATTGTAACTCTGCTCCAGCACTGGGAGTAAACCCCATTTTAAAATGGGGCAACCGATTATACCACGGACCGGGTACACCCATTTGATCTGTACAGTTTTCAGCGGCAAGCTCAGCGATGGGATGAATATTTTTTGTCGCTGCTTTGGCTCCATAGAAATCAGAACCTAAATCAGTGATCTCGGCATCCATTCTTCTTTTAACCCACACTTCACTTACCTTATTTTTCATCCAATCGGTAAACAAACTAACACTATACCCACTCGACATAATTTTATCAAAATTGGAAACAACGGATTCAAGGGGGAGGTCAAGAAATACATCTTGTCGCACATCAAACGTATCCTGAACTTCTAACGTAACTTTTGTAATAATCCCAAAAGCACCAAGCCCGACAACAACTGCATAAAAGTGGGGATCTGTTTTATTGATGGTCACCACGCTTCCATCTGGCTTAACCAGTTCAAATGAAATTACTTCGGTGGCGAGATTGCCATTTTTTACTCCTGAGCCGTGAGTTGCAGTAGCACAAGCACCGGCTACTGAGATGTGTGGAAGAGAAGCCAGATTATGTAAGGCATAACCTTGTTCGTGCAACCTTTCAGCAAAGTCACCATAACGGGCGCCTGCTTCTAGGGTAACCGTCTTTTTGTCCTTATCTAAATGGATAAACTTGTTTAGCTTTTTGGTGGAGATTTGATTTTGGGTGCTATCTGCGATATCATTAAAACAATGCGTTGTGCCTAACGCCTTTTGTTTATTTAATTCTTTTACCAATTGCTGCACTTCTTCAACAGAAGCAGGTTCATAAAGTTTTTCAGCCTTATAAGTGTAATTCCCTGCCCAGTTTTTTCTTTCTGATTCATTCATGTTTTTCTTCTCGGAAGTACAAGAGATAATTGGCGCTAACATTCCACCCGCTATAGCCAGAGATGTTGTTTCGTATGAATTTTTTCCGTTTCATGTAAAATGTGTTTTAATTTCTTGCTTCCATTTTTATAACCCAGCAAATATTCTCCTCCAAACTTTAAAAGTAAAAACTGTTAAGTCTGATTATTTATTAGTAAAATCAACTCTCTTATACTCTGAATCATCAGGCGAGCCTGCTGTTATTTGCAAAAATGGTTTCCCTGTCAACGTCATAATCACGGAACCAAAGGTAAATGCTCCACCGCTTCCCGTTACAGAACGGCAAACAGGATTCTTTGCATCGTCTTTTGAGCGCAAGGTTTCTTTGATCAGCATATCATCAATATTACTCCTTTCAGAAACTCTGGTTTGAACAGCAGCTAACCGGATATGACTATTCGTGCTCGGCTTTTCACTGGAAGAAGGATTGAATTTTTCAAACCATGCTTTCACATCATCATTCACTAGTGGATGATTGGTGTGATACACCGTGCCATTCGAATTTTTAGGATCATATCTTACTACTTTAGTAGCGGAAGCTTCAAAATCATAAACCTCACCACGGATGCCAATAATATAGTTTTGCCCCGAAGCGTGAGGCACAGTTTGAATAAAATTCAGGAGATCTTTTTTGTCGGTTGAATTGAGAATTCGCCTTATAATAAAGGCTACCGGTAACCCTTTTGCAGAAGCACTTAGTTGCATTAATGTATTCACACATGTTCCAATACCTGTTTCGTTCATGCCATTTAAGACAATGCACCCTGGGTGTGTTAAGATGAGTTGTTCCGGTCGTGTATCAGTTCTTGAAAGCCGAATTAAAATCTGATAGCCTTCCGTATATTTCTCGATGTCCATGTTTTGCGCGATGTAGCTGGTACTTCCATTTACGGACGGAATACCCATTCCACTGCAATGATGGTTTTCAAGATTGTCTGATGTATACCCAAAATTCATCCAAAAGATTAAGTACCATGATGTCGTTAAAGGATTGGCCTGAGCCTTCGGCAATGCCTTTTACTTCTGCGTAAAGTTCTGGCGTATACTTCTCAATGGCTTCCGTGAATTGGGCATACTTAAAAAACTCTTTCAAAACCTGATCGGCATCTTTCTTTAGATTGTCGGCAGTATTCTGTTTCATTTTTTTAACAATCTCACTCAATTTCTGTTTTTAATAGTTTGCCATGTTGCAAGCCTAATGCATAGCCACTGCCCGAAAGAGTAACTTCTCTGATTTCTCTTTTAACGTTGGGTTGACTAATTGCTGTTAATGAAACAAGTACTAGTGTGATCAAATATATTTTTCTCATGATTTTATATTTTGGATATCACTTTTCATTCCGCTATCATTAGGTTCCGGCTGTCAACAACAAGTGCTACGCACTCACCAAATTACGAAAAGCAGAGGTGTTTAACCAATAATTGTGTTTATGTTGTGCGAGGAATATCGTGAATTGTAATTTCATTCTGTAGTATTGGAAAGCCTTGATCGTAAGAAAAATTCCTACCTTTAAAAGTAAAATAAGAGGTATGATTGTATACGGTATAAAAAATTGCAACACAGTAAAGTCTGCTTTGGATTGGTTGAAAAAACACAACGCTGAGTTTGAATTTCATGACTACAAAAAACAGGGTATTACAAAAGCGAAATTGACAGAATGGAGCAAGCAAGTGGGGTGGGAGAGTTTGGTGAATAAGCGGGGTACTACCTGGCGTCAATTAGAGGAGTCAGTTCAAAAGAAAGTGACTTCAGAGAAGGCTGCTATTGCACTTATGATGGAGAAAACCAGTGTGATCAAGCGCCCCTTGATCGAGCAAAAAGGAAAAGTAATTTTGTTAGGCTTTGATGAAGCCGAGTATACTAAAAAGTTAAACTGATGGGTTTGTTTTCATTTTTAAAATCCGAAAAACTTACGTACACCGATCGGGTTTGGAAAACCAAACCAATGGCGTGGCGCGGAATGATCACCGATGCACTTACCTCCATTACAAAAAATGAAGTGCCCATTGTCATTACTTTTTTTGAAAAAGAGCAAGGCGAAATCCTTTCCTTTTTAACAGATAAAAATGTTCCTTACTATCAATTGTCCTCTGAGTTAGCCGGTGAAGCTGCACAACAAGAGAAAGTGGTTTTTGTGTGCGATGCAACATTCATTCAATCTTCTGCTTTGATGAATTTGCTAAGAGCTTGGCAAGCCAAAGGAAAAGTTTCTTTTTTATTTGCAGGTCATTACCCGTTGCCATCTAAAGAAGATCTGAGTATTCAAAAACTGAATGCAGCGTTTCCACAATGTCCTATTATTTTTTACTCATCCTTGGATGAACCCGCTTTTGAGATTTTTGGATCTGACAAGATTGTTGGGCTGCTTGATAAGATGGGAATGAAGGAAGAAGAAGCAATTGAACACAGCATGGTAAGTCAGGCTATGAAACGTGCGCGGACTAAAGTGGAAGGTGGTGTTACTAAGGAAATTCTTACTCACTCCGAACAAGAGTGGTATGCGAAGAATGTAAAGAAGAGCTAAAGGCTCAAACGTAATGGAGTTCCTTAAGCAATACCGATACTACTTCCTGATTTTCGGTTTGCTACTAATCGTTTATTACTTCTGTCTTCCGGCAAAACTTTTTCAAGATTCATACTCCACTGTGTTGGAAGATCGTAGTGGTAAACTCTTAGGTGCCACCATTGCTGATGATGGCCAGTGGCGATTTCCGGAAGGCAATCCCATTCCAGAGAAATTTAGAACTGCTATTATTCTGTTTGAGGACAAACGGTTTAACCAACACGTGGGTATTGATCTGCGATCCTTAGCACGAGCAACGCAGCAAAATTTGAAGGCTGGTAAAATTGTTAGTGGGGGCAGCACCATTACTATGCAAGTAATTCGTCTCGCGCGTAAAAATAAGAGTCGCACATTTTTTGAAAAACTTATTGAGATGGTGTTGGCTACGCGACTTGAGTTCCGATATTCTAAAGAAGAAATCTTATCACTCTATGCAGCGCACGCACCTTTCGGTGGAAATGTGGTAGGCATAGAGAGTGCATGCTGGCGTTACTTTGGTCGCGATGCAACGGAATTAAGTTGGTCGGAAGCGGCTTTGCTAGCCGTGCTACCCAACAATCCATCACTGATTCATCCCGGAAAAAATAGAACATTGCTAAAACAAAAGCGCGATCGGCTATTGCAACGAATGATGGAGGCAGGAAAATTTGATGAACTAACACTAGAACTTTCAATCTCAGAAAACATTCCTGATAATCCGATTGCCTTACCGCGCACGGCTTCGCATTTGCTGATGCAAGCAATTAAAGATGGCCATGCACAAACTCGAATTCGATCTTCTCTGCAAACTTTTTTACAAGAACGCACGAATCAAATCATAGCTGATCATCATCAGGCTTTAAAGGGAAACCAGGTTTTTAATGCCGCTGCTTTGGTGATGGAAGTTAAAACGGGAAGTGTACTTGCCTACACAGGTAATGCACCAGCGGGCTATGATCATGATGAGCAAGTGGATATTATTCAGGCGAGGCGAAGCACAGGCAGCATCTTAAAACCGTTTTTGTATGCGGCCATGTTGGATGAAGGGAAATTATTGCCTCGCACCTTGCAACCGGATATTCCAACGTTGATTAGTGGATTTTCGCCCAGAAATTTTTCGAAGCAATACGATGGCGCAGTAGCTGCTGATCAAGCGTTGATCCGGTCGTTGAATATTCCTGCTGTGTATGAATTAAGGGATTATCGCTACGAGAAATTTTATGAACTCTTAAAGGGAGTTGGAATCACTACGTTAACACAAGCACCCGATCATTATGGGCTCTCTTTAATATTAGGCGGTGCTGAAGGTACACTATGGGATATTACAGGTGCGTATGCTTCGATGGCCCGTACGCTTCAAACATATTTTGAAGTGCCCGGAAAGAATCGATATGATAAAAGCGATTTTCATCCACCATTTTATTTGCTAACTGATTCTGTAATCAGGAACAATCCCGAAGAAAGCTCATGGTTAAGTGCTGCTTCGCTTTATCTTACAATGAATGTATTAAAAGAATTATATCGTCCTGGTGAAGAAACGGGCTGGCGACATTTTAATAGCACAAAAAAAATTGCGTGGAAGACGGGTACAAGTCATGGCTTGCGCGATGGTTGGGCAGTGGGTGTTAATGGTGAGTATGCAGTAGGTGTGTGGGTGGGTAACGCAGATGGTGAAGGGAGACCCGGACTTACGGGTACTGAATCGGCAGCACCCATTTTGTTCGACATCTTTTCGCAACTGCCTGGCAACAGTTGGTTTCAGGAGCCAGCACAAGAATTGTTTGAAATTCAAATTTGTAGTCGTAGTGGGATGCGCGCCACGGAATGGTGCATTGAAAATGAAACGATGAAAATTACTAAAGCAGGTTTGCAAAGTGCTCCTTGTAATTATCATCAACCGGTGCATCTTTCGCATGACGGAAAGTATCGTGTTCATGCTGATTGTGAATCCATCAGCAAGATGAAAACAGTTTCATGGTTTGTGTTACCCCCTGTGCAAGAGTATTATTTTAAATCTAAAAATTTGAGTTATCGAATCTTGCCACCTTTACGATCCGATTGTGTTAATCCTGCCTCCGTGGCAACGATGGATTTAATTTATCCCCGACCTCAGGCACGTATTTTTATTCCACGTGAATTAAATGGAATGTTGGGAAGTGTGTTGTTTGAAGCAACTCATCGACAAAGGTCTACAAATATTTTTTGGCATTTAGATGGCGTTTATATGGGAACAACGCAAGGCAATCATCAACTGTCAATGACTCCCGATCCGGGGCATCATGTGCTTACTCTTATCGATGAAGAAGGAACTTTGGTAGTGCAAGAGTTTAGTGTGGTGGATAGAAATCACTGAGTATTAAAAAAGTTAACTTCTGTTCATACTCTTACATGTTTTTAATATTATGATTTATTTTTCATAGAATTGTGTACCTAACCAAAAGACTATGCATCGTATTTATTTATTTTTTGCGACACTCTTGGTCTCATCATCACTCTTGGCTCAAGACCAACCTCATACCGATCAATCACTTTATGTGGTGATTGGTGCCTTTGCTATCCAACGCAACGCCATTGAATTTACTGATCATGCTTCTAAGCAAAATATAGCTGCACAGTATGCGCTCAATCCTAAGCGAAAGCTTTTTTATGTATATGCTATGCATACTGAAAATCGTAAGAAAGCAATTAACGAAGCAGTTAAACTACAACAGATACCAACCTATCACGATACCTGGGTTTATTCCGGTTTGCTGGGCGACAACCCGCAAGTAGTAAAATTTAATGAGACTGAGCGAAAGGAAGCTATTCATCAATTGACAGAACCGAAAGAAGAAGTTCAGAAAAAGGATACGGTTATGGAAGAAGCACTTATAGTTGCTATGGTTGATGAGAAAAAGAAGGAAGAGCAACAACCAGCTGTATCAGAGATTAAGAATGCAGTAGTTGAAAAGCCAGGAACCAAACCTTTTCTATTTCGGATTACGGCTTTAGTTGATAAAGATACCCTTGCCGGGGACGTTGACATTTTTGATGCCGATGTGGCAAATAAAACCCGTAAATCGGCAACCTACCGAGGTAATGATGTGGTGTATGTTAAGCCAATCAATAAATCGGGTAACATGCTTTTGGAGTGCGAGGTATTTGGATATCGCAAGTTACAATTACCCATTAGTTATGAAACACCAGAGGCAACCAGTGGTGTAACAATCGATGATATTACGATTATCGTTCCGTTTGAAATGGTGCGTTTGCAAAAGGGAGACAAGGCTATTATGTTCAACGTGTTCTTCTATAAAGATGCAGCCATTATGCGCCCCGAGTCGCGATATGAGGTGAATAGTTTGTTAGAAATGCTAACAGAAAATCCAAAGTATAAGATTAGAATACATGGTCACACTAATGGAAATTCAGCGGGGAAAATTATTTCGATAGGTGATAGTAAAGAATTCTTTTCGCTCACGCGTGACAATAAAGATGGGCGTGGCTCCGCAAAAAAGCTTTCGGAAGAACGAGCTTTGCTGATTCAAAAATATTTGATTGATAATGGGGTTGAAGCATCACGAACTGAAGTGAAAGCATGGGGTGGCAAGCAACCAATTTATGATGTAGATCATGCTGCGGCACAGGCTAATGTGCGAGTTGAGATCGAGATTCTGGAGAATTAGACCCACACACAATCATCCATTAGCCATACTTCTAGTGTTTATTTTGCAACGAAACTGGCTATATCAATTCTATATTGACTTTTCCCGAGCTATAAGTTTAATCGAGAAGTCAAAAATTTGCGGTTTACTTAAGGAAAGTATTAAATTGGGTGCTCTTATAAATAAAAAGGCATGCGAAAATCGACCTACACCCTTCTTTTTCTGCTCTTGTGTGTTACGCTAAAAGTGTCAGCCCAAGCATCCGAACCAAGCTATTATGTAGTTATTGGAGTTTTTGGACGACTGGATTATGCTATTCGAATGACCGATAAGGCCAATCAAAATGGATTTAACGCCCAATATGCAATAAATACCAGGCAGAAATGGAATTACGTATATCTCCTGCAAACCAACGACAAAAGAAAGGCATACGCATTTACCATTCGTATGCGTGCTGAGACAGAATATAAAGATGCATGGGTATTTACAGGCCAATTAGGTGAGCCACAAGGACCAATCGCAGAAGAAAAACCGGTGGTTGAAGAGAAACCAGTAGTTGAAGAGCCACCTGTTTTAATAGAGCCCGTTGAGAAAGAGCCAATTGTTGAAGAACCCATTGTAGAAAAGCCTGTAGTTGAAGAGAAACCTGTAGTGAAGCCCAAACCACCAGGAAAACCATTTTTATTTAAGTTAGAAACAAAGGATTCTGATAGCCCGGTTATTGGTGAAATACACATTCAAGAATCAAATAATGCAACTCGTTACCAAGCCTTTAAGGCAAACGAAATAGTTTACATTGAAGCTCCTAAAAACTCCAGAGGTAACTATGTAATTGTTACCCAGGCGGCAGGCTTTCAGCCGGTAAGTTTAATATTAAGTTATGATGAACCAAGCCCCGAAGTAGGACCCGAAGGTGAAGTTATTATCCCTATTGAGTTGGGAAGAGTAAAACGTGGAGATTATATCGACTTTACCAATGTACGCTTCTTCCGTAATTCTTCTATTCTAGATCCGGCTGCTCAAAATGAATTAGATGGTTTGGTTGATTTAATGAAGGAATCACCAGGGTATAAAATAAGAATACATGGTCATTGCAATGGTACTCAGGATAAAGAAGGATCAATATTGGGATCAAGTACTAACTTCTTTGCGCTCGATCCTTCAAAGAATAAAATTGGAAAATTCTCAGCAAAGGAATTAACTTCTGAACGCGCGGCAACTGTAAAAGCATATTTGGTAAGCCAGGGAATTGAGTCATCTCGTATTGATACAAAAGGAGATGGAGGAAAAATTCCACTTTATCCAAATAGTGGAACCTTAGCTCAATACAACGATCGAGTTGAAATTGAAATTACAAAGCGCGGTTAATTAACGTTTGAAAACATAAAAAAAGTCTGATCTCGAAAGAGGTCAGACTTTTTTATTTGTGATAAGATGTGATCGGTAAACTAAACCGTCATTGCTTTTAGGATATCATGTTGCGTAATGATATGTGCTTTATCAGCATCATCGCGCACAAGCAACGCTTTATTATCTTTATTAAGTAAGGAGGAGAGTACATCCAACGTACTATCCAACGCAACCATCTGCATGGGTTTATCCATAATCTCTCCCACTGTTTTATCCTTTAGCGTTGGATCGTTAATGATTTTTTCAATCAATGAAGAAGTGGCAACACTGCCTACAAATTCATTGTTCTCCATTACAGGCACTTGATCCACACCTTCTGTATTCATAATACGAATGGTTTCACCAATGGTAGATGACTTAGAAACTGTATGCAGGCTATCTTTTCCATTTCTGCGTGAAATGATTTCGCGGGCCGTGCCATAAGTACGCTCTTCCAGAAAGCCATGATCTTTCATCCACATATCGTTATACACTTTGTTAAGATAACGTGTACCGTGGTCAGGCATAAGAATTACCATCATGTCATTTTTCTTCAGATGTTCTCGTGCATATTCTAATGCGCCATGCACAGCCGAACCACTACTCCATCCTAGAAAGAGACCTTCTTCTTTAGCCAACTTGCGTGCTGCAATGGCGCCATCTTTATCCGTTACTTTGATGAATAAATCAATTGCATCGAAATCAACATTTTTGGGTAAGATGTCTTCTCCAAAGCCTTCCGTGAGGTACGGATAAATCTCATTCCGATCGAATACTCCGGTCTCCTTGTATTTTTTGAAAACTGAACCATAGGTATCAATCCCTACGGAAATCAAATTTGAATTTTGTTCTTTCAGATAGCGCGAAGTTCCACTCATTGAACCTCCCGTACCAACGGTAGCTACATAATGAGTAATCTTTCCTCCCGTTTGTTTCCAGATTTCTGGTCCCGTAGTTTCATAATGTGCCTGCGCATTAGAAGGATTATCATATTGATTGGGATAAATTGAATTGGGAATATCCTTGTTCAACTTTTTGGCTACTGAATAATAGGAGCGTGGATCGTCAGGCTCAACGTTAGTAGGGCAAACAATTACTTCGGCACCCACCGCTCTTAAAATATTTATCTTTTCCTGTGATTGTTTATCGGCCATGGTGAAAATACACTTGTAGCCTTTTGCTACAGCCGTCAATGCTAAACCCATTCCAGTGTTTCCGGAAGTACCTTCAATGATGGTTCCACCCGGTTTTAGTATACCAGCTTTTTCAGCATCTTCAACCATCTTCAAAGCCATTCTATCCTTGGTGGAATTGCCGGGATTAAAATATTCAACCTTTGCCACAACCGTACCTGCTATGCCTTTGGTTATTTTATTTAATCGAACCAGAGGAGTATTGCCAATAGTTTCGATGATTGAATTATAAATCATAATAGGCTTTAATAAGATGAACCGTAAAAATACGAATAATGTAACGAGAGTTAGCCATTTGAGAAAAAAAATTAGGCAGCTGCTCCAGCCAATAGATATAATACCGCCATGCGAATGGCAACTCCATTTTCAACCTGGTCAAGAATGATGGAATGTTGTGAATCTGCGGCATCGCTACTCAATTCAACTCCACGGTTGATTGGGCCTGGGTGCATAATCACGATCTGCTTTTTTAGGTTATCTAAAATCTTTTTCGTGATTCCATAATACAAGGAATATTCCCGTAAGGAAGGGAAATATTTTATTTGTTGACGCTCTAACTGAATGCGTAGTACGTTAGCTACATCGCACCAAGCCAAAGCTTTATTGATGTCAAATTCAATTTGTACCCCGAGAGAACCAATGAATTTTGGTAATAATGTTGGTGGGCCACACACCATTACTTTGGCACCGAGCTTTTGGAGCGCAAAGATGTTTGACAACGCTACACGCGAATGGAGGATGTCGCCAATGATTGCCACTTTTTTTCCTTGTACATCGCCTAGCTTTTCCCGAATAGAAAAGGTGTCGAGTAATGCCTGTGTGGGATGTTCGTGAGTGCCGTCACCTGCGTTTACAATATTGGCTTTAATGTGCTTAGAGAGAAAATGGGGTGCGCCCACGCTGGCATGACGCATCACTACCATATCCACCTTCATGGCCAGAATGTTGTTTACGGTATCCAACAAGGTTTCGCCTTTCTTTACTGAACTGTTGGATGCAGAGAAGTTAACGACATCAGCGGATAAGCGTTTTTCGGCTAACTCAAAGGAAAGACGGGTGCGTGTTGAGTTTTCGAAAAAGATGTTGGCAATGGTGATGTCGCGCAGGGAAGGTACTTTTTTGATTGGTCGATTGATAACATCTTTAAAATTATCAGCCGTTTCAAAAATTAATTCAATGTCCTTTGTGGTAATGTTTTTGATTCCTAAGAGGTGCCGTTGACTAAGTTTTGACATTGTATTAATCTTCATTATTGATTAGCCAAATCCTGTTTTGTTTATATCCTTGCGCTTCGAGTTCAACCAACACGCGTTGCGATTCAATCGTGTTTACATATTTGCCCACATAGTCGGCCGCAATCGGCAAATCGCGGGTATGGGTTCGATCAACCAGCACCAATAATTCTACTTTCTCTGGCCGTCCGAAGGTAATCATGGCGTCCAGTGCAGCCCGCACTGTACGACCTGTAAAAAGCACATCGTCAATAAGAATTACTTGTTTTCCCTCTATTACAAATGAAACCCGGGTTTCACTGGCTTTGGCGGGGGTATCGCGTCTTCTGAAATCATCGCGATAGAAAGTAGCATCCAAATAGCCCAGTGGGATTTCCTTCTTAGTTAATTCTTTTAGTTTTTGCTGAATTTGTTCGGCTAAAAAAATGCCTCGGGGCTGCATACCCAGAATGACACTATTTTGAAAGGAACCGTGATTTTCAATCAGTTGCTCGCAAAGGCGGCTGAGGGTTATATCAAGCAGGTCTGAATCAAGGATGAGTTTCTTCTGCATACGCCTGTGCGAAATTAACAAAAAGAATTGTTTCTGTTTAGTATTTAATCTTATTGATAAAAAACACTTTTCGATAAAGTCCTTCAGCTTGCTGATTTCTTACTTTTTGAATACCGGAAGCAAAGAAGTGGCGCGAATACCAATAGTCCAACTTGCTGGTTTGGGTGTCATTTTTTTTAATAATATCAGTTTCAAATTTTGGTTTGAGTGGGTCAGCCGTTTTACCTTCCAGTACTTTATTGTCTTTAATGATTTTTGAACGGATCAGGTTATCATGAAAATAGACCAATGAGATTTGGTTTTCTGAAGGTGCAATTTTTACGTATTGCTGTAATTCAAAAGTTTTTACGTCATTAATTTCAAAACTGTTGTCCCACTTCAACTTTCCCTGCGCATCAAATCCAATTACAACAGCATGGGTATATTGATAGCCATCAAAAATGCGATCGCCTCTAATACCATAGCCATTACTTTGACTGTTTACATAGTAATATTTTGGGTAGAATGCCTCGCCCAACATGATAAACTGATTACCATAAGGCACAACCTCCTGAACCAGAAGGCGATAATTAAACCTGGTTTTTTTTCCTTTTATTTTTCTCCGTTCAATCCTCTCTTTTACCCGCTTCTCTCTGCGCACCTTCATGTAGCTGAAAAAATTTTGTAGGTCGCTAAAGTTGTAGTAGTTGATGTTATATTCGCCATACGGATTGATGTCAGCAACAAAAATCCCGCGCGAGTATTCTATATTTTTTCCATATACTCCGGCTACTACTTGTTCGTCATTAGGCATTTTAATGGATCGACCAAAGATCAAATTTTTATTTGCTTCAGGTTCTAACACGGTAGTCTTTACCAGATCGGCTTCTGCATCATAATTCCTAATCCACAAACATTTTTTACCCTCATAATTTTTTGCACTTATGATCACGTCTACAAACCCATTATCATAGGGTTTAATTTGAGTAAGTTCACCTTGTTCATTAAATAAGCCGGGTAAAATTTTAGAGCGTTCTGTTTGGAAACCAAAATGTAAAACGAGGGGGCGATAGTTAAAATAACCGCCCAACATCATACCATAATTAGTTACAATGAAATCGGTTGGATTGAATGGAATCAGATTTTTGATGGTATAGACTTTATAGTATCCATCATCAACTTTAATGGCCAGTACTTGAAAATCGCCTGAAGTATAGTCCACTGACTTTAACAAGATGAAGACGATTTCGTCCTTTACCTTGATATGTGTAATGCGAAGATTCCTTTGTAGTGTAATATATCCACGCCAGTTTTCAGTTAGGGTAGTGTCTACTTTAATAAGCTCAAGTTGATCGTCCTTTTTACCTAATAATCTGCGGTAAACAAGAACACCTTGCTCGGCAAGAGAGGCAGTTGAGTAGTTTTCATTAATATCAGTTTCACTTAACAGGATTTCGAACCTGGCTTGTTGGTCTATTTGGCCGAAGCAGGTAAAAGAGATTAAGAGTAGCGCTATCGATTTAACGAACTTCAATTTTATTGATATAAAAAACGTATCGGGTGGGGCTCTCAGCCTTAGGAGATCGGTCGCGAATACTTTGATATCCCCAACTATAAAATGCATTTTGATACCACAATCGGATAGAACTATTATCACCCGAATCATTCTTCACACTTTCTTCAGGAAGGGAGAGCTCTGAAGTTATTGTATCCATCTCCACCGTATCCTCGGAATGACCACTTATAAATTTTACTTCTTTCTCTTTTTTAAACGCTAACGCAAAATTCTCTTTATAAAACATAAAGTCTGCGGTTTGCTCAAGTCCACCTACTTTTTTATCCTCCAGTTTTATCCCATAGTCATAGTCCTTCTTTCCTTGCGGATCAAAAACCATCAAAGAGGCATAAACCATTTTTGTTTCGCCCGCTTGCTGATTATTGTATTGATAGGGCGAGGTATAATATCGATTCATAAAGGGATTATATCCATAAGGAGAATAACCGCCATAGTAAGGCGATGAAAAACTATTGTTCCAGTAAGGATAAGAATTCAAACTCGTAGAGGGAATATATACTTCGGTAAGCAGTGCAAAACCTTCTGGTTGCTCCTCAAGCCGCATGGGAATAGCATACGTTTTAAAATCGGGAACCTCGCCCTCTTTATTTGCTTGCAGCGATCGCTGTTTCAGCTTAGCTACCCGTTTTGGATTTTGATAATCAAGAAAATGATCAAACTGCCCAAAGTCATAAAAATTAATGGCTTGCTCGCTAAAGGGATCTATAAGCGAGGTGTAAATTCCACTTGCTTGTTTTGAATTTCCTTCTGACCAGGTGCCGGCAATAAATAGTTCATCATTAATCAGCGTACTACTGATGCCTGAGAGAATCATCTTTTTTGAATCAATCTCCATTTCATCTTCCAGAAGTAGGGCTCCACTCGCATCGAAGGTTTTTAGAATTAGTTTCTTTTTTTGCTTGCTGTTGCGCACAGCAATGATGGCGTTGAAGGTATTGTTGGTATTAACACGCAGGTCAAGCAATTCGGTATCCGAAATAAAAAATCCAGGAACGAGTTTGGAGGTTTCGTCTTCCAAACTATAAATCAGAACAGCGGGTTCGTTTGAAACATACCCGCCCAAAATAATACTATTGGTTAGAGCACTAAAATGAGTAACCTTAAAAGTTAATTCTTGCTTGATGGAATATCTTTTAATTTCCTGAGAGTTAATATGAATTGTAAACAAAGTGAGATTGCTCGCTTCGTGTTCACCTTCACGATACAATAGATAAATTAGCTCATCTTTAAATTCGTACCCCACAATTCGCAGCCTGTTTTCTATATCTAATTCAAGAGACCAAACTTCTTCCAGTTCAGCATTCAAATTGATTATTTCCCAAAGTTGTTTCCCGTCTTTATACTTTTCCCTGTCCCGAACCAGAACAAGACCTTTTTCTTTCATCGAAATCAAAATGAATTCTTTGTCGTTGTTTTTTTGCTCGCGCTCGAACCGGGCCGTTTGCTTAATCTGAGCCTTGGTGCAGAAAGGAAGGAAAACACTCAATATCAGAAAGACTGCAAAAAAAAGTTTCATGTTTTCCCGGATATTCATTTCTATTCGCTCAAGCCTATAATCCAATCAAATTCTTCTTTTTTAACAGGCTGAACAGAAAGTCGGGAATTTTTTACGAGCACCATGTTGGCCATTCGTTTGTCTCCTTTTACCATGGCTAAGGTTACCGGTGACTTTAACTTCTTTATTGGTTTAATATCCATTACTGGCCAATCTTTGTCTTTGGGATCCGGATAAAATTCTTTGGTAATTTCGGCAATTCCAATCACAGCTTTGTCATCCATACTGTGGTAGATAAATGCCAGATCACCCTTTTTCATAGCTTTAATGTTGTTACGCGCCTGAAAATTTCGCACGCCATCCCACACCGCTTTTTTATCACGCACAAGGTCTTCCCATGAAAAGGTGCTCGGTTCAGTTTTTAATAACCAATAGTTCATCGTATAAATAATTTACGTCAGTTTTAGTTAGTTCTTGAAAGTATCTAAAATAGGAAATTGTATTCGTATTTTTCGGAAGTTTCATTAAAAATGAAATCATAGATGAAGATTCTGGTTATTCGTTTTTCTTCCATTGGCGACATTGTGCTTACTACACCCGTTGTGCGGGTACTCAAAACTCAATTAATAGATTCAGAAATCCACTATCTCACAAAAAGCAAATACGAAAGCATTTTAACTTCAAACCCGTATGTAGATAAATTGTTTCTTTTCGACAACGATCTAAACCAAATAATTGGAGAGCTGCGGAAAGAGAAGTACGATTACATCGTGGATCTGCACAATAATTTACGCACCCGTATTATTAAGACGAGTCTTCCTGCCAAGTCGCTTAGTTTTAATAAACTGAATTGGGAGAAATGGCTGCTGGTAAATCTTAAAATTGATAAACTTCCTTCTCAGCATATTGTAGATCGCTATCTGGAAACTGTAAAGTCATTGGGCGTGAAAGCAGATGCTTTGGGGTTAGATTATTTTATTGAAGAGAAGGATGAGGTGCCTTTGGACTGGCTTCCGGAAACACATCGGCAAGGATATGTTGCCTACGCCATTGGCGCGCAACACAGTACCAAGAAATTGCCGGTAGCGCGTATGATTGAGTTATGCGATAAAATTAATAAACCGGTTGTTTTGTTAGGTGGACCTGAAGACGCAGCAGTAGGTGATGAGATAAATAAATTCTTCGAACGACCCGAGAACCCTGAATACGAAGCAGGATTAACCGAACTTAACAAAAAGACGATCATTTATAACGCGTGCGGAAAGTTTAATCTCAATCAATCAGCCAGTTTAGTGAAGAAAGCAAATTATGTTTTTACCCACGACACGGGGTTGATGCATATTGCTGCGGCTTTTAAAAAGGAAATCTTTTCCATTTGGGGAAACACCATTCCTGAGTTTGGCATGTACCCGTATCGTACAAAATTTACGGTGCTTGAAAACAAAAAACTAAACTGTCGCCCATGTTCAAAAATTGGGTTTGACAAATGTCCGAAAGGTCACTTTAAGTGCATGAAGGAGATTGTGTTTGATTTTTATTTGCCGTAGAATTTCAGCTTATCGCACCTTTGTAAGGATGACTTAGTCAATCCACTTGCCGTGGTTCGTGTCTCACGAACCTTTCTGGTTTCCTAACTTTTTGTTTAGTGAACACGAATCATTGCTTAGTGGTCAAATCGTGGAGTCCGAAGCGAGACTCCACGAGGAAGCAGGGGATATAAATCATCTCTGTAGTCCGAATCAAATCTCATAATTTCAAGAGTTTGATTGTCCAGTATATGATACTTGCCAGACCAGATAAAATTAGAATAAATGTTAATAGAGAAATTATTCCAAATAAAATGAAAGTTATAATCTTGTTGCTCCCATTGTAAATCAACGCAGCTAAGTAAGTAATAACCGGAGCCAAAAGGTAGATTAAATTAATGGCCGTGAGTAATACAACGGATATTACATTTATAGTCTTATTTTCAAATAGTTTTGAACTTACCAAACTTAAAATAATTAAGAAAGGTGTAATTGCTCCGAATATTATTTTCCAGGTAGTTGAATGATGATCATAGGAATACAGTTTGAATACTACTGCTAAATATTCTATTCCTAGAAATGCGATTAAGACAACAAAAACTTTAAGTAATATTCCAAACTCTGGGGAAACTGAACCCGACATTTATTCCTGGTTAAAGGTTTAAGATAATTAATATTTTGGTTTCGTACCTGCTTCCATGGTTCGTGTCTCACGACCCTTTCCGGTTTTCCTTTTTTTTGTTTCGTGGGACACGAACCATTGCTGAGGGAGCCCTTCAACTCACTCCATTCGTAGCCGTCCATATTGGTCGTTATCTCTTCCTGATGTCATGTGTCCATCAATTAATCTTTGAGCCTGTCTTGATTTTCTTTATAAATTCCCCCAAATCTTTAGTAAACTCTTCAGGCTTCTCGTAGTGTATATTGTGTCCAGTATTATTGTACTTTTTATAAACAATTAATTCAGGATGTTGCTTGCTCAATTCTTGGTTTTCTTTCTCGTAGGGCAAAATGTCATTATCTGAAACTGGGTCTAGTATAAGCATAGGAACATTCAGATTTCTATAAACAATTTTGGGTTCAATTATAGACATCGATTCCCCAAAAAGCGTTGCCTTTGTCGGTCTAAGAATATTATCTAGAAATTGAGCCTCATTCTTCATATTGAATAAATCTTCAACACCTGTCCCAATGCTCCACATACCGTCTTCGTCCATTGTTATCCATGCTAAAAGGCTAAATTGTGTGCCTCCATCGCTGTAGTCATAGTAAGCCTTGTAAGCTTCAAACCGACTTTTGTACTTGGAGTAAGAAAATTTGTCTTTAAATATCTCACTAACTCTTTCGTTCAACTGTACTTCACTCATTTTGTGATAGTATGTATTAGTTGATACAGAGCCACCGTCCTCAAGTATCAGGCCTAGAACATTGTCAGGATATGAGTCATAAAACGCAGTTGCTATTATTCCGCCTCTCGACCAACCGCCAATTACCGCTTTTCTAATCTTTTTGAAATCCATTAGTTTTTTAATGTCATCTGCTACGTGATATAATGATACTTCATGTTTTGGGATTTTGGTTAAGCCATGTCCGTAATAGTCGATTGCAATCAAATAATATCCTTTTTTCACTATATCACTGGCGATACTATAGAATTCATATCCGTTGGTGAAGCTTCCGTGTACCCATATTAACGGGGTATCTTTTGGATTACCCCATTGAAGGTAATGCATCTTAATATTATTTGTCTGTATAAAGTCGCCATGCGCTTTCTCATAATTCTCAAATTCCACTTTTGCACTGTCATATCTTAGCCTAATATTTATAGTCTGATTTAAAGAGTCTTGGGAATAGCTGCTGTAAATTAGAAATTGTAAGAGTATCAGTGCGTAAATGCTTTTCATTACTTAAGATTATTGTAAGTCCGTGGAAAGAATTTTTAAAATTACGAAAGGTCGGTCAGTTCTTTTCTTGCCAGTTCAACGTTAATTGTTCTTTCAAGTCCAAACCGTCCCGAAGCCATTTACTTGTCCACGTGGAAAATCTTTGTTAGTAGAGTGTCACCCGTTAGATGACCAAATTGTCCGGGCTCTATTACTGCCAACATTCCAAATATCAACAATTATTGATATTTCTTAAATAGCTAATTGAGTTAAAAAACTGCAAACACTTAATAAAGAAGAGATATCTAGTAAGCCCTTACCAATTTCCCCTCCAGGTAATTTACAAACGATCGATTAACTACGCGCATGCCACCCGGGGTTGGGTAGTTGCCGGTAAAATACCAATCGCCTGAGTGGCCGGGTATGGCCTTGTGTAAATTATCAACGGTTTGAAAGAGTACTTCCAACTCGGCTTTCATGCACGCCTTTTTTTTGTTTCGTGGGACACGAACCAAGGCTTAGGTGTTTGATTTTTATTTGCCGTAGGGAGAAGAGATATTTAGTTTAACTTCATATCGAGTGCGGAAACAATTCTAATTCCACCACCGTGGGTACCTATTGCTAATGTTATTTTAGGTAGATTATCTGGAAGAATTTGGATAGCATTTACAATTGCATCAATCTTAGTTTTATAGGTTCCAACACTAGTATAAATATTAATACCACCCCCTGTCGTGCCAACTGCGATAAGACCACTTTCACAATCTAATGAAACGGGCCATTGGGAGATCTTAAAACTACTGATCTCAATTAAGAGGTTAGAGGGATTGGTACTGTAAGCCCGAATCGTTCCATTTTTAAATGAAGCATAAATTTTAGACCCATCTGCACTGCTCTTAACGGCAAGGCAGTTATATTCTGAGATTTTTTGCTCGCCCAAAAATACCCCATCGAGAGAGTTTAAAAAAACCTTTCCACTTGCATGAAATGTTATTATAGCGTTTCGATCAGTAATAAAATCAAACTGCGTGATTGGCTCTCGAGCTGTGAATAATTTATGAAATACCACTTGACCAGTTGAATAATCAGATTTGTATACGTTTCCGTTTAAATCAATTAAAACGAAAATGCTCCCGGAAACTATTTTGAGGTCTATCAAAGGAATACCCTCTGTCAATTTTTGACTCTTTATTTTCTCAAAAGTTAATGCGTCATACACATCAATGACTCCGTTCGACTTTGCAACTACAATTATATTGTTGGTGATAGCTACTGTATTGCCCCGTGAATCCAACTGCCAACTTTTAAGTAGTGTTTTATTTTCGTAATTCCAAATTTCAACTTTCTCCTGATTTAAAATTGCTACAAGCAATTTATTCTGAGGCTGAATATCCATTGAGTAAACTATAGCATTAGGATCACCAAGAACCGTTTGCGCAGAAATAGGTATTGGAAGTAATAGTATAATGAATATTAATACTTTATTCATAAGGGCTACGTAAGTAGTTTTGATTTCTATTTAATCGAAAAATAACGCCAACACTTGTTTGGCACCATTGAAATATTTCCTCTTGGTATACACTTGACTCAACTGAAACAAATTGATAGCCAGCGCCAATTGAAATGCCGAAATTATTACGAACAGCATATTCGATTTTTCCATGTGTTAGGAGGCCAGGACGTAGTGCTTCACTAGAAGATACAGATTGCTCTGGTGTTTTAACAGTTATTAGATATACGCCAGGTGCAAGACCCACATAAAATTTAGTTTTGTTTAGTATCCCTCGCTCACGAAACAAGCTCTTTAAACTTACATTCAGAGATAAAGACTGTATAAACGCTTGCGCATTTGTAAATGCTTCTGATGTTGGGTCAAATTGCCAATCATGGAAAATTGTATTTGAATAGCAAATTCCTGCATTAAGCTGCGGGTTGATCTGTTTGTAATATTCCATGTTAATGCCATACCCTTGTTTAAAATTTGATAGTAGTGATGGAAAAACAAAAGATCCTTTACTAGTCTCGGGCTTTCCCATGGGAAATGCAATATGAGTAGAAATGGAAAAACCGGCTTTGCTTTCCAATACTAATCGTTGGGCTTCAAGGATGAAGTTAGCAAATAAAAGTGCGACAGCCAAAATGATTATAATTCTCATTTAATAATTGGGATTAAACTTTACGAAATTTTTCTGAACATAATCACCGGCATTGCCAATGCCGTAATAAGCACTCCCATTTATTACGAAAGTAGAGGCATTTTGTACAGAATAATGTGTGCTGGGTATTTGCACCCACTGATCTTCTTCCGGGTCATAGCGATAAAAGGAATAGCTGTCAAGGAAGTCTACATAATATTTACCGCTACCAACATATCCTTTTTCATTGAGTGAAAAAGAGACAAAGCCGAATCCACCTTGGGGCAGAGGAAGATCAGCTTTTCTTGTCCAAGTATTAGATTGAGGATCATATTCATAAAATTCTTTTCCATCAGCACTCTTATAACCTTTTCCATTAATTGCAAACGAGATTATTGGATAGGGCAGACTGGCAGAAGTTCCAGGAAAGTAAGTTAAGCTATTCCATTGATCTTGTGCTGCATTATACTCATAAAATCCGTTACCATCTTGTAAGTATGCCTTATCATTAATTGTAATGACTTTGCCATATTGGGAACTTACATAAGAGAGAAAATTATTTTTTTGAGTCCATTGCTTTAGCGTTGGGTCATATTCCCATAATTCCCTACTTGTCCCTCCGGGCGTGTATCCTCCAATTATGTAACCTTTTCCACCAACAGAAAAACCCATCGCATAGTATCTTTTAGTTCCAGGAAAATCTGCTAGTTGTTCCCATGAATCATTTTGAGGATCGTAAGACCAGAAGTCATTCATATAGCATAAACAACCCGCAGAAAAAGTACCTGTTCCTAAATAGCCTTTATTGCCAATTACAAAACTTGCTGCATGGGTTCGTGCTGTGCCAGCAAATTCAACAACGTTGCTCCAAGGTGAAAGAGATTTGAATGCACTGGGTTTTGTAAAAGTCTTTTGAGTCACCACAACACTAACATCAACAGGATTTCCTGGGTTAGCGCTTAGGTAATGTGGAATCTCAACTTTTAACTCAGTGGTGGTTGCTTCTAAGATTTTAGTAGCTCTCGTGCTAAAAAGAACTGTGTTTTCAGTAATAACAGCGCTAAAGTTTTTTCCCTTTATTGTAATAATCTTTCCTGGATACTCTATCGGAGGACTCACACTAAAAATTTCAGGACCTTCAATTGTAAACGGTGATGTAAATCCCCCTGTAATTCCATTTACCGTTACCGTTAATAGAACGGTTCCCGCAAAGTTCGTTGGCGGTACTTTTACAACTAACTGTGTTGCCGTTGCTATGAGTACGGGGGAAACAGTCTGGCCGAATTTAACTAAGTTCTCTGCCGGGACTACTGAAAAACCCTCCCCATCAATCGTAATTGTTGTTCCTTGAATGGCTGAAATAGGGTTTACTGCGTTTAGTATTGGCCCTATTAATGTGAAGTCGCCAGTTGAAAATGTTGTTGATTCACCTACTTTAACTGATACTTTAAATCTACCCGATGAAGTAATTCCACCGGGTAGCTTTGCCTTGATTTCTGAAGCTGTTGAAGAAGCCACTGTGCATATCAAAGATCCAACCTTTACCAAATTGTTTTTGGGCTGTTGACTAAAGTTTTCGCCAGTAATCGTGATAAGGTCTCCAGAAGAACCCGAGATAGGATTGAACGAAGATATGACTGGTCCTGCAACACCTTTGCTCTTGAATTTAACGACCTCTCCAAAAATAGTAGTGGTTTGTTTCAATACATAAGCCCAAACATTGTATACACTATCTTTTGAGTGATTTGATTTGATTTGTTGTTCAAACTCACCTTTGAAACTTCCTTCTCCTACTTTAAAGCGATTACTCTGAAGACCAGGCTCATTCGCGGTTGACCAAACAAAACCATACTCAAGTATTTCTTTTGTATCCGAACCTTGAACTGAGCCGGTAAAAAGCACACCTTCTTCAGTTACTTTTTTTACGAGGCCCGTGTGAACAACAGTAATTGGCGGTTCATCTGTGCAGGAAATCAAGATGTGATAAACCAACAAATAGAATACTACAAAATAGCTACTTCTCATGAACATCAAAAATGTAAAATTTTTTCAATTCTATAACCTGTCTACCTTCTTACCAACATTTGTTTATGACTAATGACAGGTGTTAGATATGCATCACTGTCCGATTTGCAAAACTTATATAGATAGAAGAAGCTTTTAAACAAAAACCTACCACTGTGCACTAAAATGAGCACAACTATTGATTTGGATGTGTTATTATTTCTGGTAATAGGGGTCATATTCCCAGATATCCGTACCAGTCCCATTACCAGTCCCATAATAAGCTTTATTGCTAATAACAAATTCTATCGGATAGACGCCCCCTATGTTTTCCGATAAAGGAAACTCTTGCCATGAATCTGTATTGGGATCATATTTATAGAGGAAATTGCCGATATGATCTTGCCATTTCAGATAGCCATAGCCGTTTAATGAAAAGCCTCTAGCGCCACCTCTATAATAATTTGAATTTGGTATTGAAGTTCTTTTGAACCCATGTATTGTTCATGAAATCAAATTCCATTAGCCTGTTTGGTGATCCATATTGATCAACAAGTGTAATGTATACTCTTTCATCAATGACGAAACCACAGTCCGGAGTATACCAAGGGGTTACCGGTATATCTTCTCTTTGAGCCCATGCATTATTACTTGGGTCATATTCCCAAAAGTTATCTGCTCCGTTTTTCGTTACTACATATCCTTTTCCATTTTTGGTAAATCCATAAGCAGCATAACCAAATGGAACAGGAATGGGAGCAACACTTTCCCAGGCATCGGTTTGCGGATCATATTTCCAAAAATCTGATTTTACATCATTTCCACTTGTTCCCATGCCAACATAACCTTTACCATCGATTACAAAACTAGCTGCATACCCTCTTATTCCACCTGGATAGGATGCGATAGGTGACCACTTATTTTCTGTTTGATCGTATCGAAAGAAACCATTATCTATTGCATCAAATCCAAGACCTGCATATCCTTTATCATTAATAGCAAATGCAGTACCTGCATATCTGCGGGGTCCATATTCTGGAAGGTTACCTAAAGGTAAATCGGCTTTTCTAATCCAGACATCTTTCAATGTAAAATCTTCTGAAAATGAACTTTGTGCCGCTACATTCACCTCAATCTTAAAAGTTCTATTATTGTAAATTCCAGATGGAACATTTGCAGTAATCGATGTTTTAGACGAGGAAATAATTGTAGCAATGCGCTCTTCAAATAAAACTTTATTTCCAGAGCTTACGGGGCAAAAGTTATTTCCATTTATTTGAATTGTATTGCCTATAAATCCTTGGTTACTTGAAATTGAATTAATAGAAGGAGGCAAGACTGTAAATTTTATTCCTGATGTATTTGTTTGATTATTTATTGTTACGCTTACCGAATTCTCTTTTGATATTATTGAGGTTGGGACTTTAACTTTAATTTGAGTTTTTGAAACCTCAGTTATTTCAGCATTTTGCTCATTAAATTTCACAATGTTATTCTCTTTTATTAAAGTAAAATTTGCTCCAGAAATTGTTACAATATCTTCAAATGCTCCTACTTTAGGTGTAAAGTCATTTATCAATGGAGACGCAACAATAAAATTATCTGAGGATTGAGTATTATTACCAGAAACAGTTACAAATATTGGCACAATATTCGGAATGCCGCTAGGTACAATACATATAATAATTGAGTCATTGCTTGTCACTACCTTTGAGTTGATTGCTCCGAATTTTACATCATTACTTAACGTTCTTGCACTAAAAAATTTCCCTTTTAAAGTGATTGTATCACCAAGGGTACCCTCACTTGGTGAAAAAGTTGTGATTATAGGTGATGTGCTTCCTTTACTTGTAAACGATATAGCCTCTCCATAAACAAAATAATCATCTGTAGCTACAAATGCTTTTACAAAATAGCTTTCACCTTTATAAAGCCCGGATTTAACATCGGCTTCAAAGTTTACCAAATTAGAAGTAGGGCCAAGCTGAACTTTGTCTTCGCTGCTAAAGGAGAGGTTTTCATCAGTTCCCCAAACAAATCCATGATTTATAATTGGCAGATTTCCTTTCTGCGTAACATTGGCTTGAAATGTTACTCCTGTTTCTGAAATGTTAACAACGGGAAGAGTTTCAATTCTTGGATATGGACTTTTTGGAAATTCATAGTTGTCGCACTTAACCAAGAGTGAAGCTAAGACTATAAAGAACAATGCTTTGGAAATTACTCTAGACATTTTATTTAGTTCTTATTCCGATGATTACTTGAAAGTTTGTGATTTTAGATTTTAAGTCTGACTGTATATCCAATGAATTATGGTAAACCCCATCAGTCTGTTCATACCTCAATTCAATAAATGCATTTAGCTTATTATTAATGGATTTTAATACTCCACAACCTCCCCATAAACCAAGTTGATTTTTTTTAATTGGTAGGGCTTCATTATTATAGGTCTCGACAACATTATTTAATTCTACTTCTCGAATCCATTTTGAATTGGAACTTAAATGAATTGTACTCGATATGCCAATATTAAAATAGGGCGTAAAATTTCTTTTTGGGAATGTGTAGCGAAACCCTATTGGAATTTTGAACTGTTGCAATTCGATAGTAACATAATCTCTTTTGGCAGAAAAACCATTATCGAACAAGCTATAATTGTAATACTTAGAAGTCAAATAAAGAAAATCACCGTGAAATGAAATCCGCTCACTTAATCTTGGAGATAAAACATCTAATGAAATGCCTATCATTGCTGATTTCGAAACTTCAAAAACACCCGCCAAATGGTCGTATCCTGGATAGATACTAAAATTTAATTGTGAAATATTTAACCCACCTTCCACTCCCACAACTAATTTTGTCCAAGGTTTTTTTGCTT
>CAWBCB010000083.1:0-3958 GCA_963787095.1 uncultured Cytophagales bacterium
ATTGTAAAGCCAATGACACCTTAATTTGATCAAAGTTACATTTATCTAATTGTAAGTTGAGTATAACGAAAATGGATATCGAACTCCCAAGTACACCTCATTAGTTGAATACATCAACCTGAAAAACAACCATTTAGAAGAACTAAAATCCGGAATGGTTAACAAACCAATTGAACCTTTCGGTTCAGTAGCCCCGCCCAGAATCGAACTGGGATCAAAAGTTTAGGAAACTTCTATTCTATCCATTGAACTACGGGGCCATAGTTATAGGAGGCGCAAAGTTAAAATAATAATGAGTTTGGCCAATACCTTAAAAAAACCCTCACTCAGACCGCAGCGATTCAACCGGATTTGTTTTGGAGGCCTTGATTGAATGAAAACAAGTAACCAAGGTTGCCAGTAAGAGTACCGCAAAACCAGAACCTGCAAAAATCCACCAATCCATGTTGATCTTGTAAGCAAAATTATCTAGCCATTTATCCATGACATACCAGGTAAGTGGAACTGCAATCATAAAACTAAGAAGCACAAGACGCACAAACTGAGTGGAAAGCATGGCCGCAATAGCTGAAATGTTCGCACCCAACACTTTTCTAATTCCAATTTCCTTACTTCGGCTTTCTACTGTATAGGCCGATAAACCAAGCAACCCAAGGCATGCAATTACAATAGCTAAACCGGAAAAAAATTGCACAATCTTGCCCATGCTATCTTCTTCTTTATAAATTAAATTCAACCGATCGTCTAAAAATTCATAAGCGAAAAGACTATTGGGTGCCAATGCTTTTACAGATTTTTGAATGTAATCCAATCCCTCACTGGTTTTGCCCGCTCGAATCTTTATAGTGAGATAGCTAACCGCACCAGGTTCATACTCAATAATTAGAGGTTCTATTTCATCGCGCAACGATGCGAAATGGTAATCTTTTATTACACCAACAATTTTTCCCTTTCGATGATTTCTGGTAAAATTATCGAGCGACTCGTTAAGCGGATCAGCAAGATTAAATAATTCGGCAGCCTTCTCATTTATAAGAAAAGAAGTGGAGTCATTAAATTGCTTAGAAAAATTTCTTCCGGCAACCAACTTGATATCCATTGCATTCAGATAATCCTCATCAACACGCAGTACGCGCACGCTAGGTATCTTTTCGATGTCAGGATCTTTTCCTTCCGGAACAACGGTTTCCATACTTAACCGATCGCCTATTAAACTTCCGGTGCGGCCGACTGCAAGAATATCCGGACTCTTTAAAAATTCATTTTTAAAAACATCTGCTTCACTGTAGGCACGCCACCACAGATAGCCGTAGAGCTTTACATTCACCACTTGCTCTTTATCAAAACCCAACTCTTTGTTCTTCATTAAATTCAATTGCTTATACATTAAAATAGAAGCAGAGATCAACGATATCGACACAACAAACTGAAATACCACCAGTCCATTGCGAACCAACGTTGGTAATGAGCTGGGTAGTTTACTTTCTTTCAAGAAAGTACTTGTCTTAAAATTTGCTATAAACGTAGCAGGGTATAAACCTGAAAGAATAATGATAAGTACCAGAATGATTCCTAGCGTAAGCAGAAAATCTGATTCAATAATTTGCCAAAACATAATTGATCTTCCGGATAGGTTATTATAGATAGGCAAAACTGTGTAATAAATCATAATAGCAAGCACCAGTGCCGATACGGTTAACAAAATTACTTCAGTAAGAAATTGAGACATAAGTTGCGCAGGCCTGGCACCCATAATTTTTCGCATCCCAACTTCTTTAATTCGCTTTATGGCTTGTGTTGTGAACAAGCTTAGGAAGTTTGCACACGCAACTATTAAGATCAGTAGTTCAACTCCCAAAAAGATATATAAGTAAGTGATATCACTATTAGGCTGCATTTCGTTTTCCAAATGCGAATAGAGATGAATATCCTTTAGGGGCATGAGCTGCCAGGTTTTTGATTCAACCATCTTTTCTATTTCAGGATGCCCAGCATAATATTTTCTAATGAACTGTGGCATTCGCTCCGAAACTTTTTGATGGGTGTTCTCTTTCAATCTTGCGTAGGTATACATTCCCATCCAGTCTCGATTATTGATCCAGTCTTCAGAAACATCCTTATAAAATGTGGGCATGGAAATAAGGTAATCAAATTTCAAATGTGTGTTCTCAGGTAAATCTTCAATTACAGCAGTTACAGGAAACTCCTTTCTATTATCGAACTTTAAAATTTTGCCGATCGGGCTTTCATTTCCGAAGTAACGATTAGAAATTTTTCTGGTAATCACGATTGTGTTTGCTGCTGATAATGGATGATGATCGCCTTCAATAATTTTAAATTGGAAAAGATTAAAAACAGTAGAGTCGGCATAGTAGCCTGTTACCTCACCGGGATTGTTAGTATCTGTGTTTACAACCCGCGTTCCATAGAAAGAGAATCGGGCAATCTCATCAATTTCAGGAATGAACTCTTTTATTTCTTGGGCCAGAAGCGGGCTGCTCTTTGCCCAACCCTCACGATGAATCCGATAAATATTTTCATAGTCGTTGAATGATTTTTCATAACTCAGTTCTTCCTGAATATGCATGGCAATAATTAATCCCGATGCAATGCCAACAGCAAGGCCTAATACGTTAAGCACGTTATACACCTTCTGTTTTACAATATTGCGAATGGCTACTTTGAAATAATTTTTATACATACCATAAGTATTTAAATTTTTATATCCTTCTGCTGGCCTTATGATGCCCGGCCTAAAGAGTAAAAGCACATCAATAATAAAGCGAACATCAGCTTTCAACTTTCCACTTTTCACTTTCCGTTCCTGATACACTTCCATCAAATCTCCTTCAATATAATCCTGCATCTTCGGGTGACAGTACCAGCGGAAGAAGCGGAGAAAGAGTTTAGGTGGTGGTTGTTGTTTCACAGTAAACGAATTATTCAGATCTCAAACTCTTAACCGGATTTGCTATTGCAGCCTTCAACGTCTGAAAACCTACTGACATAAAGGCAATGATAAAGGATAGTCCTCCAGCTAGTATAAAGATCCATACACTTATTTCCACGCGATAAGCAAAATCTTCCAGCCACTGATTCATTATCCAGGTTACGATAGGAACTGCAATTATAAAAGCGATCAACACCAGTGTTAAAAACTGTTTTGAAAGCATGAATAATACCTCCTGTGCAGTAGCTCCTAGTACCTTTCGAATGCCAATTTCTCTGGTTCGTTGTTCCGCTGAAAACGTACTGAGACCAAAAAGTCCAAGGCCCGCAATAACCAAAGCTATGATGGCGAACGTAGTGAAGATTTTACCCGTGCGTTCCTCCGAATTATAGAGCGCTCCGAATTGATCATCTAGAAATGTATAAGAGAACGCCACATCAGGACTAAGGGCGCCCCACTTCGTTTCTACATCCGAAAGGAAATCTTTAATATTTGTGGGGTTCAGTTTCACCAGAATTGTTCCGCTGTTACGATACAGCATCATTACTAGAGGCGCAATTTTTTGGCGAACAGAGGTGTAGTTAAAATCTTTCACCACACCTACAACATGAAATTCACGTTGGCCTGAAGCAATAATACTTTTACCAATAGACGATTCAGAAGTCCAGCCAAATTCCTTAGCCGCTGTTTCGTTGATCAGGATGCCAGAAGAATCGGAAGGAAAATCAAGCGAAAAATTTCTTCCTTGCACAAGTTCTATTCCTAATGTGGCGAGGTAATCATAGTCGGTGTGATAAATATTGATATGTATCTCAGTCCTATTATCAGTTTCAGTTTTATCCTTGGGATAGGCCTGTGTTCCATCCATTGCATTTTGTCCGGGTACTTGTCTGGAAACAGTAGCGTTGATCACGCGACTGTCTTTTAACAATTGTTCCTTGAAGGTCTTTTCATTATTTCTTAGCATGTGAGTATCCTGAATCGGCAGTACACTAATAGCAATGCGTT
>CAWBCB010000084.1:0-28651 GCA_963787095.1 uncultured Cytophagales bacterium
GGCCCACAGGCGAGGCGAAAAATATTTATTCTTGAAAATCACAGATTAATGGCTAGCAGCTTGAGATAATACTTTAGGAGCCGAAGCGGGCTCCTCTTCTTTCTTACCCCGCTTGCCTTCCATTTGCGGAAGTAATTGTATTTTTTGCTCTCCCAATCCTGGAGGAATGGAAAGATAAATCTTATCTGAAACATCGATGCCACCAAGAATGATTGCATTGTTTGCATTCGTAGCACCTACCATCACTTCTTGCTTTGTTGTATTAATTCCATCCTTCTTAAACACATAGGTAATCGTATCCGCCTGACTATGTAAGCTTTCCAGTGGCACGTATAATACACTATCCTGAACTTCGTGCAACAATTTTATTGCTGGTTGTCATGGAGGGGCGAAGCGTTGGGTCGGTTCCATTAATCTCAATCATTACTTCAAACACCTTTGCATCTGAATTAGGGCGTTGCTCGCCTACATTGGCAACACTCCTTACTTGACCTGTTAATTTTTTTTCCGGGTAAGCATCTAATCCAACCTCCACGGTTTGTCCCTTTTCAACTTTGCGAACGTCCACTTCATTCACATACGTTTTTGACATCATGGTGGTTAAATCCGGTAGTGTAGCTACAGTAGGATCCCACATTTGAACTCGTGAACCCGACTTGATTGGTTTGCCATCCCAACCTCTGTGATAAATTACCATACCTGGTTCTGGAGCCAATACATTAAATGCTTCAAGTACTTTGGTCATGCCGTCATATTCAGATTGCACTTTGCGCAGTTCGGCATTTACCTCGCGCATTTTTTCAATATTCTGATTCTTTTTTATTTTATAATTTTCTACTGCTTGCTGATACGTGCGCTTAGCTTTCTCCATGTTTATCTCAGCCTGCTTAATCGTAGCCGGTGGTTCAAATTTGGATTGCTCCAATACAATTCCGGTTTCTTCAACCGCATAGTTCAAATTGATCAGTTCATCTCGCGACTGGCGTAACTGCAGTGTAGTGTCTAATTGAGTTTGATTGAATTTTGAACTGGCTTTATCCAACTCAATTTGTTTAGCCATAAATTTTGTCTGAAATTCAGAACGATCTAGGGTAGCAACCCAATCACCCTTTTTTACAACCGTGCCTTCATTAACAATGTTTTGAATAGTCACTTCCCAAATTTGAAAGTTTCGCAATTGACTAGGTCCTTGAATCTTTACCGAATTCTTGGCTTCTAATTCTCCGGTAGTTTCAATATCTACCCGAAATTGACCTCGCTTTACAGACGCCATGATGGAGGCTGCCTCGCCATCCTTTCCACCACTAACAATAAAATAACCAATCAACAACACCCCCACTACTCCTGCCCCAATGAGTATGTTTCTTTTCATGCGTTTTTGTTTAAGTAGCGACCCAGATTGGAATTCCTTTACGAGTTATTTTTAATTAAATCCTTAACAAGAGTTAATATAACTCTAAAAGGGCAAACTTATTATGTATAAACTAACTACCCCTAAATTCTAAAGCTATGTACTCCTAACCCTGCTTTTGGGTTACAGATAACTCACATTAAAATAAAGAAAAGACAAAAAAAGTGGTGAAAGTCATCAAAAATGTCCTTTCACACACATAATTTATTGATTTCCCGACTTCTTTACGGCCATTTTTGCAAGAGCCGTTTCCTTGGTCAATTTGCCAGAAGCATAATCTCTCAGCACATCAGCCTTTATCGAAAACTCAAGCGAAGAAGGAATTCCACAACCATCGCACTTTGTTAACCGAACGTTAAATACAAGAAGTTCTTCAGGGGTCAAACTTTTTACCGTACGGCCGTACTCAAGAATGTCCGCTTTAAAGTCTTTCTCAAATTGAGGATACAGTTCCTTAACCTTCTTATCGCGTTCCTCGGTTGTTAAACCTTCAAGACCAACGGTGGGCATCACCCATCTTCTGTTATAATCAATCTGATTGCTGGAGTATACCTGCATGTAATAGATCACTCCATAATCCTTTAACTTTTCATAGTAGATATTTTCCTCAGTGAAATAAGTTTTAGAGAGATCTTTACGATACAAACGATTAAAGATACTGGTCAGCAATTCCAAGATCGGGTTGTAGCTCATCATCCATTACGCTGTTAATTACTTTAATGGATTTCATAAACTGATCGCGGGTCATTTTTCCTTGCTTCAGTTGCGAGATGTCGCCTTTGGATGTTTCCACCGAAACATAACTGGGTCGTGCTGAATTAACAAAAGCTCCGTACCAAATACGATCTCCATCACCTCTATTCGTAATCATTATTTTTTCGTTGGCCGATAGTTGAGTTAATAAATCACCGTAGTCAGCAAGAAATTCCTTACACGCATGAATGGTCTTTGCTGTTGAGGCCTCACGAATACTGTCTGTATTCACCTTGCGAGAACGAGTAGTTGTTAAACCCTTAATGTTTTCAGTAGTTACTCTTCCTTGCCCATCATACACGCGTGCCACATCGGGAGGTTCATCCTGGAAACTCAAAAGAATAACTAAACCCACGACCATCCAATACAGCTATATCAGATGAACCACCCACACCCCAAGCCACTGGGCCGTTGAATTCATACGGCAACCGATAGGTTACTCCATGTCCTTCCCGGTACTCAGCTTTTATTTCCATTGGAAAGAAAGAACGCTTTTCAAATTGTTGTTTAATCAGTGTGCTCAAGATATTCTCGGTCACCTCAATATCGCGCAACATCCGTTGTTCATCTATCTTCTTTTGTGCTTCTGCACAATAAGTTCCAAGAACCAATATTCCCATCATCATTAAAATCCTCGCCACTTTGTTCATATCAAATTATTTTAATAGTTGTTTACTTTTTTTAAGGTATTCTCCGGGTTGGAGATAATGTTTGCTAAAATTTGTTCTGTTTCTTGCTTAAACTGATCGGTGTTCTTTTCAATGCTACTCATGCGGGTTTGAAAAAACACCAGGTCTTGTTTGCGTTGCTCCTGAAGATATTTAGAAAAATCTACCAGCAAACTCTCTACATACGTTTTTTGATCTTTAGCTGAAAGTTGCATGTAATCCTTCATCAGTTGAAGATTGTCCTGCTGCAAGCTCGCAACAAAAGTTCGCACTTGATCTTGAGAAGCTTGAGAAGCCACTTTCATAAGCTCATCAATTTTTTCAGAATTGTTGGTTAAACTATTTTTAAGTGAAGCTTGCAGCTTCTTGTTATTATTTTCCCACTCTGAAGAAATCTGTTCATTGTTTTTTGCCAATGAGGTGTTGATCATATCCTGAACCTCTGAAGAGGATAAGGATGGTATAACCACCTGTTCCATCGGCTTTTCAACTTGCCTCTCGCGATTAAAACTAATTCGCAGTTCTCCACCCGAATAAGATATCTCAGGTCCGATTAACCGCGCAGCCACAAGTAAAAACACAATTGAAGCTGCAATACTCATGATCGTTTTAAAATAACCACTTTGCCAGAACCGGGAAGCATGATTTGTAGTGTCCATGAAGATGGGTGGCGCAATTACCTCCTGATCATCTGCATGACTCAACACATTTCTAACCTCATTCAACCCTTGAAGTTTTTTTAATGCTTCAGGATTTTGATTAAGATAGTCCTGCACTTTTTCCACTTCTTTAGCATCCAGCTCATCATACAGATAAGCTATTAGGGTGCTCTCATCCGGTTTATAATTCATACCCAATTGTTTCTTTCGTAATGTTCTTACTCTCTAAAATTTTCTTCAGCCCATCCAACCCATAGTACATTCTACTCTTCACGGTGTTCTCTGAAATTTGAAGCGCCTCTGCAATTTCTCTGAACTTCAACCCCTCATACTCTTTCATAATTACCACCTCACGTTGTTCATCACTCAGTTCCATCAGGCATTGCTGCAGCAAATCTGAAAGTTCTGATTGCCGAAGTTGCTTCTCCGGATTTTCATTCCGATTGCTGCTTGCCTCCCAGCGATAGCTTTCCTCTCCCTCACCCGGCCTTAAATCATGGAACGAAATGGAACGTCTGGTTTTCTTTTTTCTCAACTCTTCGCGACAGTAATTCACAGCAATGGTGTACAGCCAACTTCGGAATCGGGTAACCTCCTGTAGACCTTCCATGTTCTTATGCATGCTTATAAAAGTCTTTTGCGATACTTCCATGGCCATGTCATGATCAAAAAAGAACTTATACGAGAAGTTATAAATGCGCTTGTACCATAGCTGCACCAGTTTTCCCTGGGCATTCTTATCCCCTTCGCGGGCCCGGCTCACGAGGGCGTCCGAATGCATCATAGCTATATTAAGTAAGGTTTCGGCCACAGAAAGCGATCAATTTTCCATTAATTCCATGCAAATGCACTATAAAGATGCAGGATTGACTCAAATAGTTTTAGGATAAATAGAAAAAATTGACAAATGACAAATGGCTGTTGACAATGTGAAGTCAACTACATTTTCACCTTTGGGTATTTTAGGTCGGTCAATCGGTCAACTCTCCAATTTCTTTTGCACGTTTTTATGAAACTCACTAATTACCTGTCCGTGCAGGTAGGGATATAATCGCTTGTCGCGAAAGTCAGAATGACTTTTATAGAATGTTTCATGTGCTACTTCTGTACTTCCATCTTGCCTTTCTTTCAAGCGTATAAACTGAAATCCTTTTGACGCCCCACCTTCCAGATAGCACATCTTAATATATTTTTCAGATTCATTCACTTCCGTGATCTCGTGACCAACAGCCAGGCTTATCATGTTCCAAAGCAATCTCAAATTCAAGATAATAATTTGACCTGCCTCAATTTCACCGTGGTCGTCTTCGTGATAGGTAATCTTGTGATTGCTTCTTGAATACTGAAGACCAAAACCTAAAAACGAACCTGTACATGTTTTTACTGGACCGATGGTTTTATACGCTTCCCAAACTTTTTCTAAACTATCTTCGAATAGAAATAATTTTAAATGGCGATTATACTTTATTGTCTCTGCATCAGTAGAACAAGAGTGCATGATGCGTGCAAAATCATCAAGTTGATGCAGCCCATTTGCACGGATAAACTTCTTCACCGCTTTATGCCTGATCTTACTTAAATCTATAGACTGATCGGAAAGATCAGTTTCAACTGACGCAACACTGCCCACATTCATCGGTTTAGGTTAGAATGGCCAATTTTTAAATGACCGGTTGGCAAGATAGTTTTTTTAAAGAAACATGCCATTCGCAAGGCTGAAAACTTGCATAGTTTTTCAATTGAAAATCCAATGAGTTAGATAGTATCTTTGCCGTTTATGAAAAACGTAATTGCCTTTTTAATCCGTTATGTTCCGCGCAAATACCTGCAACTTTTTAGTGGTGTAGGGCTAAAGGTGATGGGAATTTTTTATAGTGGAAATAATGTGGAATGCCCGGTTTGCAACCATACCTACAGCAAGTTTCTTCCTTACGGACGGATTAATCCCAGACCGAATGCACTTTGCCCCCATTGTTTGAGTTTAGAAAGACATCGGTTAATCTGGCTTTACTTAAAAGAGAAAACTAATTTCTTCACAGCCAGGCTAGATGTGTTGCACATTGCGCCTGAACCTTGCTTCATGAAACGTTTTGAAACGCAACATGGCGAGAAATACATTACAGCCGACATTGAATCGCCCCTGGCAAAAGTGAAGATGGACATCCATCAGATTCCGTTTCCTGAAAATCATTTTGATGTAGTGCTATGCAATCATGTGCTTGAACACGTGAAGGACGATATTAAAGCGATGAGTGAAATTTATCGGGTGTTAAAACCAGGGGGTTGGGCCATTATGCAAGTGCCATTCTTTTCACCCATTCCTGAAGTTACGTTTGAGGATGCTTCTATAACCAATCCACGCGATCGTGAAAAAGCCTTTGGGCAAGATGATCATGTGCGCATGTTCGGTAAAGATTATGCAAAGCGTATTGAACGTTCAGGATTAAATCCTGAAGAAAGCGATTTTGTTTTACTATTGCCTGACAAAATTGCTAAACGGTATGGACTCCAACAGCGTGAAATACTATACCTGGGGAGAAAGAAAATCTGATACAAAGGAACTCCTAAATTGTTATCTATGGAAGAGATTAATACAACGAGCATTACAGGAAAGTCAGTTTGGAAGTGGTTACTTATCCGAGTTGGTAGTGCCGCAGCGCTACTTCTTTTCATTAACTTCTCTCTTACCTTCACTTTTCATGTACTATATCCAAGCGATTCACTTACCCACCCATTAATCCCCTTTCAAAATCATTACCTGGCATTTACAGATGCTTTTATTACGAGTGATGATTTGATTATTAATACTACAGCAGATGCTACCATACTAAATCGGTTTTTTAGCTATGGAGTTCTGGTGCTGTTAGGCGTTGGCATACTCATGCTTGTGCTAGCTATTATTCCAATCACAAGAAAGGTATTGCCTCGTTTAGGCTTCTTTCTCATGTTGGTGGTGAGTTTATTGGTGTTTATTTTCTGTGCATTTATGCCTTCTACTAAAACGGTATTTGATAAAAAGGGAAAGAAGATGGTGGTTACTACTTTCCAATACCTAATTCCCGTCACACAGGAATTTCCGTTTGAATCAATCGATGGGTTCGATTTTTCCTATAAAGATTTTACTAAGTATTCTTCCATACAACATGCAGAAGTGGTATGGGTTTACGCCAACGTGGCAAATCAAAAGATCCTACTGGGCGGCAATAGAATAGGCACCCATGCTCCCCATGAAACAAAATGGATCGACCCCGAGAAAACTAAAAGCAATGAAAGTATGCAATCAATGATGGCAACGTTGCAAAAAATTGTGAGAGGAGACTAATTGATAGATTGACCAGACCCAAAAAACAAAAAAGCCAGGCTTTCACCCGGCTTTTTAAATAATTTTTGATTTCCTAGCCCAACTTATCCAACACATCCATCACTTCTTTCACATGCACGCGACTGGTTTCTAACAATGCTTTTTCATCACTGTTCAAATCCAATTCAATTACTTTTTCAATACCATTTTTACCAAGCACTACAGGAACTCCGAGGTAACAATTCTTAATGCCATACTCACCATCCAACTGCATACAAACTGGTAAAACTCTTTTTTGATCTTTTACAATCGCCTCCACCATTTGCGCAGCAGCCGAACCAGGTGCATACCAGGCTGACGTTCCCATCAATTTAACCAATTCGCCACCCCCTACTTTTGTCCGTTCGATAATTGCATTCAATTTATCTTTGCTGATCAATTCTGTTACTGGAATACCGGCCACCGTTGTATATCTTGGCAATGGAACCATGGTATCCCCATGACCACCCAACAAAAGAGCCTGAATATCTTTTGGAGATACATTTAATGCCTCCGCTAAAAAAGCACGGTAACGCGCAGTATCTAAAATACCGGCCATACCCATTACACGTGTGCGCGGTAACTTTGAAGTAATATGAGCCTGATACGTCATTACATCTAGTGGATTAGACACTACTATGATGATCGCGTTGGGCGAGTGCTTCACCACATTTTCAGTAACGGACTTTACAATTCCCGCATTCGTAGTAATCAAATCATCGCGGGTCATACCGGGCTTGCGCGGCAAACCAGATGTTATCACTACCACTTCGGAACCAGCCGTCTTGGTATAATCATTCGTAGAACCAATTGTGCGGCTATCATATAAATTGATGGGGGCCTTTTGCCAAATGTCAAGCGCCTTGCCTTCAGCAAAACCTTCACGGATATCAACAAGAACGATCTCATTCGCAATTTCTTTGTACGCAAGAACGTCAGCACACGTAGCACCTACATTTCCGGCACCTACAACAGTTATTTTCATTGTAATTATTTTTAAAATTTTAGGCAATTTATGAAGGTTTAAAGAAAGAAAAAGGGATTCTTGGTTTATTGACTCCAAAATCAGATGTTGAAATCCTGATACATGGCAGAGAGTAATAGAATGAAACATCTTAGATCTCTGTTTCCAGAATCTATTAGAGAATTTTTATCCTTCAAAACCTTGAATAACTTGCTGTCGATGCCCATCGAACTTAAGGTTGTAAGTACAAAAAGTCAGCTTAAAGAGTACATCTTTCTACCACAGAAAATTTATTCTTCTTATCCCAATTGGGTGCCGCCTATTTACATGGATGAATGGGCTTTCCACAATCCAAAGAAAAACAGGGCATTATCTTATTCTGAAGTCGTTCGCCTGATCGCTTACCAAAACAATACTCCTGTTGGCCGTGTGATGGGCATCATTAACAAAAAGTATAATGATCAACATGGTTTGAAAAATGTCAGCTTCTTTAATCTGGATTGCATTGATGATGCCACCACATCTCACGCGTTAATCGGATTCATAGAACAGTGGGGTAAGGAAAAGGGAATGAATAAGATAATTGGTCCTTACGGATTCTCTGATAAAGATCCACAGGGTTTACAAATCGAAGGCTTTGAAAATCTTCCTGTCATTGTAACTCCTACTAATCCTGCCTATCTCAGGCAACTTGTAGAGGCCGAGGGCTATAAGAAAGAGATTGATTGTGTTTCATACAAATTACAAGTGCCTGCTACCATGCCGGCAGTCTATGAAAAAATTGCCATCCGTATTTTGAGCAATACCAACATTCAACTTATTGAATTTAAAAATAAGAAAGAGTTAAAGCCGCATATACTACCCGCCCTCCGGCTTATGAACGAAGCCTATGCGCATCTCTACGGATTCTCATCAATGGCCGAAGATGAAATGCAAAACCTGGCCGATCAATATCTTTTTGTGTTGGATCCGGAATTTGTAAAAGTGATTCAAACAAGCAAAGGAGAAACTATTGCCTTTGGTGTAGGAATGCCAGATATCAGCAAGGGCATACAACGTGCCAATGGAAAATTATTTCCGTTTGGTTTCATTCACATTCTCAGCGCCTCGCGCAAAGCAAAACAACTCAACTTAATGCTTGGGGCAGTGAAGCAAGGCTTTCGCGGAATAGGAATCAATGTATTGCTTGGAAAAGCAATGCTTGAATCCGCACGCAAGCGCGGCTTCACCACCATGGACAGTCACCTGATATTGGAAAGCAATAAGCCGATGCGATCGGAATTTGAAAAAGTTGGAGGAACAATTTACAAGCGGTACCGGGTCTATCAGAAACAATTATAATTTTCACCTTGCTAAGCTGATTTGAAAACCAATAGCACGCTTTGTATGTTCTGAAATTTTAAAACGATTGTCAATACGATAACCGGCTACCCATACAATCTCTCCATTTGATTCTAACACCGTCACTGAATCTTTTTCAGCTACAGATATTTTCTTATCGATTAGAAAATCGCTGATCTTTTTATGATGATCCATCCCCAACGGACAAAACGAATCCCCTGCCCTCCACTTTCGCCACACAAGAGGGAACTTCAACTTTTCTAAATCCAAACTGGCCTCGTTCAAGTTACCGGATGGTTTAGTGTTGTACGTTTTGACAATTTCAATGCGCCAGGGACCTAACGTTGCTGAATCTTGCTCTTGCTCTATTGAAACTTCAGTCCATGTATTATTAATGGGTGTTAGTTCAAGAAAGTCACGATCAACAATCAGCTTATGCGAATGAGTAAGAAACTGTTTACCTGGCTGCCCATGCAACGCCAACATAATGTCCTCGCAGGTCGAAAACCTAAATCCAAAATCCTTGATGCAATGCCATAATCGGGCAGCGCCTGAAAATTCGAGACCCCTCTTTTTGATTTTAGTTCGGTGATTTTCAGTTACTAGATTGTCTTTCTTCCAAACTTCCAGATCACTTTTCAATACATTGAACTCACTTTGGATTTTCGATAGTGTTTCTTTAATGGTTTCTTCAAAAGAGGGATTTAGTTTTTTAAAAGCAGGAACAATATGATGCCGGATAAAATTGCGCTGATAATCATCCGTGGCATTGCTGCTATCCTCGCGCCAAGCTATTTCATGCTGAGCGGCATAGTTTTCAAGATCGGTTCGGGTAGCAAACAACAAGGGCCGGATCAGGTTTCCTCTTTTAGCAGAGATACCTGTCAGTCCTTCTAACCCTGTGCCCCGAGCCAGATTAATCAGCACAGTTTCAATAGAATCATTCAAATGATGAGCAGTGACTAAATATTGAAATCCGTTTTGGTCACACAACTCTTTAAACCAAGCATAACGCAAATCACGAGCAGCAATCTGAATGGATAGTCTATTCTCAGTGGCATAATTATTGGTTTCAACGCGTTTAGAAAAAAACGGAATCTTATTTTGACTGCACCAATCTTGTACAAATTGTTCATCCCCATCAGAATCAACATCTCTCAATTGAAAATTTACATGAGCCACACTAAATGGGTAGGCACACGACTGAAACAAATGAGCCAGCACCATCGAATCATGACCGCCACTTATTGCGAGCAACAATCGGTTGTTCTTAGCAACACCCAGTTCTTCAAGATGCTTCAGGAATTTCTCTTTCACCGTTCAAAGTTACTACTTCGCTTTCTACAAAATCAGTTGATCATTGATTCAATCCTTGTAGAATCAGCATCTGACAAGTTAGTGCGGCTATGCTTCGTAGCACGCTGTAAATTTATCTATTTTTGAACTGTAATGACTCGTTTAACTTTAATATTCTTACTCCTGCTCACAGTTTCTGTTTCACATGCACAGAAGCGAGTTAAGCTAAAAAAAGCGGATAATCTGATTGGAGGAGTTAAGGACGGGAAACGGTTCGATCGTGTAATAGGCAATGTCGTGTTTGTTCAAAATAAAACCACTATCTATTGCGATTCAGCTCATTTCTTTAAATCTGAAAACAAAATTGATGCCTTTGGAAAAATCCATATTACGGAAGGTGATTCGGTAGATGTAACATCGCGTGGCTTGTCATATGATGGTAATAAGAAGATTGCTTACCTGCGTAAAAATGTTGTATTCACGAAACTCGGTATTGCAAAACTCTATACCGACTTTCTGGACTATGATCGCCCTAAAAATGAAGCCCGGTATTTTAATGGAGGTAAGTTGGTTGACTCCACCAATGTGCTAGTTAGCAAAAAGGGATATTATGATATCCGAACAAACCTCGCCTCTTTTAAGAAAGAAGTGGTTGGAGAAAATCCGGACTATACCTTGAAGTCAGACACACTGCAATACAATTCGAAAACCAAAATTATTTATTTCCGCGACCTTACTACCGTTACCGATAAGGAAGGTGGCGAAGCAGTATATAAAAGTGGATTCTATAACACCAATCAAAAAGTCTCCAACCTTAATATTGGCGTAATTGAAACTGCTGAATACAAAATTAAGGGGGACGAATATTTTATTGACGATGCCAAAAAACTGTATCGTGCAAAACGAAAAGTGGTCATGACTTCGAAAGAGGAAAATATGATTATTTATGGCGATGATAGTTTTTATGATAAGAAAACTGGCATCTCGAAAGTGTATGGGAATGCTTATGTTGCCAAAATTGGAGATGATCTTGATACTCTTTTCATAACTGCCGACACTCTTGTTTCTATTGAAAGTAAGGATCCCAGAAAGAAAAGGTTGCTCGCCTATAACCATGTGAAAATTTTTAGGGCAGATCTTCAAGGAGTAGCTGATTCGTTGGTGTATCAGGCTGCCGATTCTACCATTCACTTTTTTACAGAACCCATTTTATGGAGCGATGGAAATCAAATGACTGCAGACTCCATTTACATGTTGCTGAAAAATAAAACCATTGACAAACTTTACATGATAGGAAATTCCTTTGTGGCCTCACAGGATTCGCTCAAGAATTTCAATCAGATAAAAGGACGTAGAATGATTGCCAATTTTGATGGGAGTATGATCAATCATGTAATTGTGGAAGGAAACGGTGAAAGCATTTATTATGCCCTGCAAAAGGAAGAAGTTGAAAAAGACAGCACCAAATACCTGGTAACCTTTACCACAGGAATGAACAAAATGATCTGTAGTAACATGCGCATCAACTTCGTGAAAGGAAAAATAAACAATGTGACTGCCTACGTGATGCCCGATGCTTCCTTTATCCCACCCTTTGAAATAAAAGAGGCCGACAGAAAACTTAAAGGCTTTGTTTGGAAAGGAGAATATCGCCCCAAACGTGAAGATGTTGTAAAAAATCAGCTGTAACGATTAACATTATTAAAAAATTGTGGGTTCTATTATTTTTTTTTCAATTCTATAGGTAAAAAAAGCATTTTATAATACCTTTTCACTTGAATTAGTGTATCTGGTTATGAAATCATGGTTTATCATCATAGTGTTTTTGATGATCAGTCTTCCCGGACTGACCCAGAATTTCGACCTTCTCGAAAAGCAGGAGAACTTTCAGGCAGGAATTGGCGAAATTTTGCGAATTCCCTTAAAAATTAAGAATACATCCGATAAACCTCAATTTTATATAATCAGGAAGATTCAATCAGATTTAACTTCTACGCAAAAAGGTTATTTCTGCTTGGATAAAAAGTGCCTTGAGTCTGCAATTAACGAATTTTCGAAGCGGATTGAACCTGGTGAAACTATTCAGCAATTGGTGTATACGGTAGAAAGCGGCATGCTAACCGGCCAAAACTCTGTTCGTTTTCAGATATTTCCGAAAGGCAATCCGCATGAAATAACTGAATATTCAGTTTCAATTGCGATAAACGAAAAAACTGACAAGCCTGTATTGTTTCAATCCAAAGACATCACGATTCAAGACGTTTACCCCAATCCGGTTCAGGATCATGCATTTATCGAATACCGCATCCACAATGAAAATGTGAAGGCAAAATTGATCATACACAACATTTTGGGGAAACCCATGAATGAATTTGACCTGCCAACCTCCGAAACCCGGGTTAAATTGCAAACCGAAGAATTTACGTCAGGAATCTACTTTTATACCCTCTATCTTGATAATAATGGGGTACTTACGCGAAAGTTGATCGTCAGGAAATAAAACATCACGATTATCGTTCTCACCTAAAACCGCAAATTGCTAATTTATCGCTCTATCGTATATTTGCAGGCTTAAACAATGAGCACCCCTGAATATTTACACATTCAGCGCACTTTTAAATTAAAGCATGAGAATTAGTCCGTTAGCCACATTTGTAGTAATCGTTTTGCTCACTGCCTCCTGTAGTAAATTCAGGAAAATAGAGAAGAGCGAAGATTGGCGTGTGAAGTACGAGGCTGGGCTTAATTACTTCGCCAAAAAAGATTATTACCGTTCCTCTATTTTGTTTGAATCCATTTTGCCCATCGTGCGAGGATTACCTGAAGGAGAAAAGGTTGAATTTAATCTTGCCTACTGCCAGTATTACGAAAAACTATATCTGCTTGCTTCCGATCAGTTTAAAACTTTTTATGAAACGTATGGCCGCAGTTCGTTCGCGCAGGAAGCCAATTTTATGTATGCCTATTCTCTTTATGTTTCCTCACCCGATCACAATAAAGATCAAAGCAGTAGTATTGAAGCAATGGCAGCTATGCAGAATTTCCTAAACCGCTATCCTGGGAGTGAGTTTATGAACCAGGCTATTGAAGTAATTACAGTAAGTCAACAGAAGCTTGAGCAGAAAGGGTTTGAAAATGCGCGTCAGTATATAAAACTTAGAATGTATGGTGCAGCCGTGGTTGCGTTTGACGATTTCAAAAAGAATTTTCCGGATTCAAAATATTTGGAAGAGACTGCCTATTTAAAAGTGCAAGCTGAATTTGAACTTGCTAAAGTGAGTATACCTAGCAAACAATTAGATCGCTACGTCAACACCGTTGAATTCTATAAAGAATTGGTAGATAATTTCCCAGACAGTCCTTTCCTGAAAGATGCTCAGCGTTTCTACTCCGAAAGTTTATCACAAGTAAATAAGTTAAAGAATAATAAAATCTAAATTATGGCTACTCAACCTTCAATTGTAACCCGCGATGTTGATAAGATTGCAGCTCCAACAGGAAACTTATATGAGTCTGTTGTAGTAATCTCAAAACGCGCACGCCAGATTGCAATTAATCTGAAAGAAGAATTAAATAATAAACTTGCCGAGTTCGCTACTACCGTAGATAACCTTGAAGAGGTTTTTGAAAACCGTGAGCAAATTGAAATCTCTCGTTACTACGAACGGATGCCTAAACCAACTTCTACAGCAATTGAGGAATTTTTGGAAGGAAAGTTGAATTATCGTTTACGTTCTGAAACTGAAATTCCTGTAGAAGCAGCAAAAGCTGAATAAGCATGCTTGCCGGAAAGAGAATTCTGCTGGGCGTAAGTGGTAGCATAGCTGCTTACAAGTCAGCCATTCTTGTCCGGTTATTGATAAAAAGTGGAGCCGAAGTGAAAGTTGTAATGACTGCTTCGGCTCACGACTTTATAACCCCGCTCACTCTTTCAACACTTTCCAAAAATCCTGTTCTTACTCATTTTACTAAAGAGGAAGGCGAGTGGAATAATCATGTTGAATTAGGACTTTGGGCCGATGCTCTCGTGATTGCACCCACCAGTGCAAACACGTTGGCTAAAATGGCTAATGGAATCTGTGACAATCTTTTGTTAGCTACTTATCTATCTGCCCGGTGCCCCGTTTTTTTTGCCCCTGCAATGGATTTGGATATGCTTCAGCATCCATCAACAAAACAAAATATTGAGAAATTAACTGGCTGGGGAAATCACCTGATTCATCCCACACATGGCGAATTGGCGAGTGGCTTGGTGGGTACTGGAAGAATGGCAGAACCTGAAGAGATACTCACTTCACTTGGGCAGTTCTTTTCTCAAAAACCGCTGAAAGGAAAAAAGGCATTGGTAACTGCGGGACCAACCCATGAAGCAATAGACCCGGTACGCTTTATCAGCAATCACTCTACGGGCAAAATGGGATTTGCCATTGCCGAACAATTAGCCCAACAGGGTGCAACCGTAACATTGATTACCGGGCCAACCTATCTCTCAAAAGAATTGAAGGGAATAAAAGTAATACCTGTTAATTCAGCAGACGAGATGTATGAGGCTTCGGTGGCCAATTTCAAAGACTCGGATATTTCAGTGCTCTCCGCTGCCGTGGCTGATTATAAGCCTGCTCAAAAAGCAGGTCAAAAAATTAAAAAGAAAGATGAAACGTTAACGCTTGAATTGGTCAAGACCAAAGACATAGCTGCCGAGTTGGGTAAACTAAAAACAAATGGTCAATTTATTGTTGGCTTTGCGTTGGAGACTGAAAATGAACAAGCGCACGCGGAGAAAAAATTGACTTCTAAGAATTTTGATTTAATCGTTCTCAATTCCCTCAACGACACGGGTGCCGGCTTCGGTCACGATACCAATAAAATCACCATTATCGATTCAAATAAGAAATCGAAAGAATTTAATTTGAAATCTAAGAAAGAAGTGGCGCGGGATATCGTTACTACGATAATCGAACACATGCATGCGTAATTTATTGATCTTCATTTTTGTTTGTTCAGTCTTCACTGCAACTCTCGCACAGGAACTCAATTTTAAGGTTACGGTTAATGCCGATCAGATTCAGACCTCCGACAGAGCAGTATTTAAGGATATGGAGCGTGCTTTTGCTAATTTCTTGAATACAAGAAAGTGGACGGGAGATTCATTTAAGAATTATGAAAAAATTAATTGCACGTTGTTCCTCAATATTTCCAAAATGCCCTCCATCGGAAATTTTGTAGCGAACATGCAGGTAACCGTTGCCCGACCTGTGTATAACAGTAATTACGAAACGGTGCTTTTCAATTTTGCCGATCGGGAATGGGAGTTTGAATACATCGAATCCTTGCCTTTAGAATACAATGACAATACCTACATGACTAATCTAACTTCCATGCTGGCATACTATGCATATGTGGTGTTGGCTATGGACTACGATTCTTTTAGTGAACTGGGTGGAAACACATTTGTACAAAAAGCGCTTACGGTTGTTAATAATGCTCAGTCTTCCAATCGGGCAGGCTGGGCAGCATTGGGCAGTAATCGCAATCGTTACTCGCTGGTGGCGGATCTCAATAATCAGCAAATGGTAGAGCTCAGAAAAAATACCTATCGTTATCATAGGTTTGGGTTAGATGTTTTTGATAAATCTCCCGATGATAGCCGGAAGGTTATTTTGGACGTTTTAAAAAATGTTAAAAAAGTTTGGACTACCTACCCAAATTCAATTTTGATGATTTCGTTCTTTGACTCCAAATCTGCTGAGTTAGTCAATATTTTTTCAGAGGGCGATCTTTCGGTTAGGCGCGAAGCATTCGACATCCTGACGGCTATTGATCCAAAAAGGAATATTTATCAAAAAATCATTTCTAACTAGTTAGTTTCTTATTCCGGCTAATTAATTTACAGGTCTAATTCGCAGATTCTCTACATGCTTACGCAACTCACCATAAAAAACTATGCACTCATCAAACACCTGGAGTTTAACCCTTCAGCAAATTTGAATGTGATTACAGGTGAAACCGGAGCAGGTAAATCCATTATGCTTGGCGCGATGGGGTTGCTACTTGGCAATCGTGCCGATAGTAAAACCTTATGGGATGAAAACGAAAAATGCGTAACCGAAGGTGTTTTCGATATCTCCGCTTACTCACTCAAGGAATTATTTGAAGCTGAGAATCTGGATTATGAAGCTCACACTGTAATCCGCAGAGAAATAAGTCCTGCTGGTAAAAGTCGCGCGTTTATTAACGACACACCTGTAACACTGGATGTAATGCGAAAAGTGGGTTCTCATTTAATGGACATCCACTCACAACACGAAACACTTGAGTTGGGAAGCAAATCCTTTCAACTCAATTTGATTGATTCGTATGCGGGAAATCAAAAGCTAAAGGAAGAATATTCAGTAGCTTGGAAAAAATACTGTGAAGCAGACCAAACTTTTAATTCATTAAAAGAGGAATCCATTCAACTAAAGAAGGAGTCAGATTTTGTTTCCTTTCAGTTAGATGAATTGGTAAAAGCTGATTTACAAATTGGCGAACTTGAAAAGTTGGAATCAGATCTTAAAATTTCTGAACACGCAGAGGAAATCAAAATTCAGTTCAACTTAATTATTGATCAATTAGATAAATCTGAATTTTCAGTTAACTCGGCATTACTTGCTGTGCGCAATCAGCTGCAATCAGTCGCTAATTATTCAGAGGAATATACTCAACTATTAAAGCGAATTGAAAGTACCCGTATTGAACTTACTGATATTTTAGAAGAGATAGAAAACGCGGAAGAGAAAATTGAATTCGATCCGCAACGTGCCGAAGAGATTAAAGACCGCGTTGGAATAATTTATCAGCTACAGCAAAAGCATCGACTACAAAATGTTGACCAACTAATAGCCTTAAGAGAAGAACTTCAGATAAAGGCTGACAAAACAAATAATCTTGATGATCTTCTTAAACAAGCAAAGGAAAATCTTGAAAAAGCAAAAAAAGATTTAACCGGAGCCGCTACCGTGTTAAGTAAGTCACGACAAAAAACATTTGCCCCGCTAACAAAACAACTTACTCAACTACTCAAAGAGTTGGGCATCCCCAATGCGCAACTTGATATTGAACATACTTCCATAGCACCCGGTGCAAAGGGTGCAGACTCTGTAGAAATTCTTTTTAGCGCGAATAAAGGAATGGCGCCACGCCCGTTAGTTCAGGTGGCTTCGGGTGGAGAATTTTCACGGGTAATGTTTAGTATTAAATATGTAATGGCTGAAAAAGCTGCCTTGCCAACTCTAATTCTAGACGAAATTGATAGTGGCGTGTCGGGCGAAATTGCCATTCGCTTGGGAGATAGGATGAAAGAAATGGCACAACGCCATCAAATTATTAGCATCAGCCACCTACCGCAAATTGCGGCAAAAGCAGATGCGCATTTCTTCGTGTACAAAGACAACTCTTCTGATCGCACCATCACCTCCATGAAAAAATTGAAGGAGGCAGATCGGATTGCCGAAATCGCGCAAATGATTGGTGGTGCCAAACCTTCCGCATTAGCGCTTGAAAACGCCCGCGAAATGCTAAACCATTGAGCTGACAGGCTCGTTACGGTTTGATTAATAAGTTATTAATTTCTATTTTGGTCATGAATGGATTGTCAAACAGGCTCTAAATCCATTTAAAATGAAGTTTCACATTAATTATTTGAAAATATCATGAACATTTTTGTAGCCCGATTAAACTTTAAAACCAGCTCCGAAGAACTGGAAGCCGCGTTTGCTAAATTTGGTGAAGTGTCATCCGCAAAAATTGTAAAGGACCGTGACACTGGCCGCTCAAAAGGATTTGGTTTTGTAGAAATGCCCAATGATACTGAGGCACAACAAGCTATTGCAGCATTAAATGAAACTGAATTAGATGGCCGCACCATTGTAGTGAAGCCAGCTAATCCAAAAGCCCCTACCGAGGGTGGTCATGGATAAAACTCTAAGAGATTCTATATTTAAAAAGCGAGACCATTCATCTCGCTTTTTGTATTTTAAGTAAAACATTCATTGCAATACCTTCCATGAATCTCTACTTTAGGAAGGTTCTATCTAATCTATGAAAGAAGAAGGCTCGAGTGCAACATTGATACGACAAATTGGTTTCGTGGCCGGGCCACTCTCCTTTTTTCTGGTGCTTTTTTTTGTAGATCCAAATTTCATTTCGCCAGGCGCTTATAAAGTTCTTGCCGTTGCACTTTGGATGATTATCTGGTGGATTGCGGAAGCAGCCCCCATCCCGATCACCGCTTTACTGCCTTTAATTGTATTTCCCGTGTTGGGTGTAATGAAAATGAGCGAGGCTGCTGCTCCTTATGCAAACCCCATCATCTTTCTTTTCATGGGTGGATTTATGATTGCCATCGGATTAGAAAAACACCGGCTGCATGAACGTATTGCACTCAACCTGATTCGTATTACGGGAACATCTGGAAATGGAATTATACTTGGGTTTTTGATAGCAACTGGATTCATCAGCATGTGGATTAGTAACACAGCTACTGCCATGATGATGCTACCCATTGCCGTTTCCGTAATCAACCTATTGCGCACCGAGAAAAAAAACAATCCCGAAGAAACAACCGTGGGCGAACGTAATTTTGGAATTGGGTTAATGTTGGTGATTGGGTATGCCGCCAATATTGGGGGGGTAGGAACACTCATCGGTTCGCCACCTAATGTGGTTTTTGCGGGACTGCTTGATCAGATTTATGATCAAAAAGTGCAGTTTGGAAAATGGATGCTCATTGGCTTGCCCATTAGCATTGTTCTACTGGCAATCTGCCATCTCGTTATCACACGTTTGGTCTTTCCGAATAATCTCAAAAAAATTTATGGAGCCGATGCATTAATTAAAAATAAACTAGCCGAGTTAGGATCTATCCGCAAAGAAGAAAAATTAGTGATGGCTATTTTTGGTATTACTTCATCCTGTTGGATTTTTCAACAGCCCATCAACTTGCTGATTGGTTCCGACATGCTGAACGATACAAACATCGCCATGGCGGGCGGTTCATTAATGTTTGTTGCACCTAGTAGTTTAAGGAAATTTACATTTCTGCTGCATTGGCGCGATACGGAAAAACTGGCGTGGGGAATCTTAATTCTATTTGGTGGTGGCTTATGCCTGGCGCAAGGATTATCGAATGTTGGAGTTATTCAGGCCGTTGGCGCACGCATTGCAGAACAAAGTAATTCAATAAACTGGCTTCTATTGGGATTGATTACAGCCTCTATCTTTCTTACCGAACTCATGAGTAATGTAGCGCTGGTTCAAATTTTTATACCCGTTGTATTTGGCATTGCAACTAATTTGGGAGTGGATCCTGTTTTATTAGGATTGCCTGTTACGTTAGGTGCAAGCATGGCCTTTATGTTTCCGGTATCCACTCCTCCCAATGCCATTGTGTTTTCCAGCGGTCATATGAAAGTAAAAGATATGATGCGCGCAGGGATTGTGCTCAATCTTGTTTCCGTGCTTGTTATTTACTTGGCCACTAAAACTCTAATCCCCTGGATCTTTTAAAAAAGATGAAGTAAAAATGACGAGGCACAAACTCGCAGGTAGTCATTTGTACATCTTAACTTTAAGAAATCATCGCTTCTCCTCTTTCGCTTTCTTCTCTTCAATAAGATATGAGAGCCCTAGCCCCATTCCACCAAAGATCAGGATCATTGAGAAATAGGCAACCTCCTCCATGTCAAACGCACGGTCTAACCAATAACCCATTAGCAATCCAATACCGCCACCGGTTAGCAGAAGAGAAGCGCGCAGTGCTCCCGATGTAAACCGCTCTCGCTTAAAAAGTTCGGGACTCAATCCTTTGTCGATGATCGACATGCGTTCAATGTTCTCGAATTTGCGGATGTATACAATCATTACAAATGCGCCCAACGAAATGATGATTGGCAACATGATGCCTAGTAGTGGAATTATAACTTGCTCTTCCATAAAATAGTATTTAAAATTTGCCTCTATGACGCAGGGTAAATAAGGCTGGTTACATCTCAAAACAAAAATAAACCGCAAAGGCCGCTGAGTCACGCTAAGAATAGCCCCCGTTTAAGAGTTTCTTTTCTTTCTATAAGGACTATTTCTTAGTAACTCCATTTTTCGGCTTTGCGAACCTATGCGACTTCGCGGTTTAATTCTAATATTCTGTAACTTAATCTTCAAAACCTGCGTCCAAGAGCCGTGATCACCCAACAGGAAGAATATTCGCTGATTGATAAGATTTTGGCGGGAGACCGGCAACAGTATAGTATTCTGGTGGATAGCTATAAAAGCTATGCTTTCACCATTGCGTTTAAGATTTTGGGAAATCGCCCTGAAGCGGAAGAAGCTGCGCAGGATGCCTTTATTAAGGCATTTCAATACATGAAGACTTTTAATCGCACAGCCAAGTTCAGCACCTGGCTGTATCGGATTGTTTTTAATACCTCCATCAGTTATAAACGTAAAAGCAAACCAGCCTTTCAAAGTATTGAAAACACAATTGTGGAATACTCCGATAAAGCTGACAAGCAGATGGAACGCGATGACAAACAATACTATGTCAGCAAGGCAATGGAGAATTTAAACGAAGCTGATCGGCTGGCTATTCAACTCTTCTATATAAAAGAGTTTTCGTTAGAGGAAGTGGCCGAAACCATGGGGCAAAACATGAACACCTTGAAAGTACGAATTCACCGAGCACGCCTTAGGTTAGCCGATGAACTAAAGAAATTATTGAAAGAAGAAGCATTAACTTTATAGAGATATGAAGAAGTTATCAATAGAAAAAGAAGAGCAATTACTTCGCTACCTGGATGGCGAGTTGGATGTTCAAACCAGCCAATTACTGGAAGCTGAAATTCAAACTTCAGAATTGCTGAGCACGCGGTTGGAAGAATTGCGCTTGGTTCAATCCGTTCTTGTTCAAAAAGCGCGATTGGAAACTCCTTCCAAGAACTTTACCATGAAAGTAATGAGTGGCCTTGATGTAAAACCGGTTACGTCCTTATTTACACCCCGAAAAGGATTGTTGCTATTTACGGGCTCCATCATTGCTTCGGGAATTGCATTAGCATTACTATCTGCAGGAGTTTTTGATGCACCCACTGCCCCACTCGTGTTAGACTCACCTTTAAAAACGGATTGGCTAAAAGTGCCTTCCGTAAGTATTCCGCTTAACGGGAAATTTTTAGTAAATGGAATTTTAATATTGAATTTAGCCTTGGCGTTTGTCTTGCTTGATCGAACTGTTTTAAAGCCAATTTTTCAGAGAAGGATTTCTTCGGGAATTTAAAAGATTACTCAATTTTAGGTTCTTGTTGATCGCCTGACCATAGTCGTTAACTTTAGGCACGAAGGCACAAGAGTTCGATACATTCTGTTTATAGGAATTAATATTTCATCCCTAAAGGGATTTTTAAAAGAGTACTGTTGTCTATTACCAATATTTCATCCCTAACGGGACTGGAAGGTGTCTTTATACTTGAGTCCCGTTAGGGACGACATGTTGGTAAATAATATAGACGAGTGCATTTAAGTCCTGTAGGGACGACATATAAAGGCTTTTATAAAAAATTTATCCTTAAGTTAACTATGGTCAGGCGACCAACAAGAACTTAAGGTCAGGTGACGTCATGCGAACAACAAAAACTTAGGCTGCTTTACTCAGTTATCTCAATCAAATTTCCTTCTGGGTCAGAGATTACACTTTCATAATATCCATCTCCAGTTGTTCGAGGTTCTCCAAATATAGTAAATCCATTTTCCCGCAATAATTCAGTAAGAGAGTCAACCTTTTCCTTTGACCCAACAGATATCGCAAAATGAGTCAATCCTAATTTTGAATCCGATTTCTCAATAAATTCAGAAATGTCAGGTCTATGCATTAATTCAATTCGTGCACCATTTTCAAATGCTAAAAAATATGAGCTAAATTTTTTCTTTGGATTATAATATTTTTCATTTGATTTTAAGTCGAAAAATTTCAGATAAAAACTCCTCATTTTTTCTAATTCTAAAGTCCAAATGGCGATATGTTCAATTTTCATTGGATATTTTATTAATACTACAACGTGAGTGCATGTGACGTAGCGCGGCATAGGAGCTAAAGCCAAATGAGGAAGGAATGGCTTTAGCGACCTGCTGCGTTTTGTCCCACGACACCAAAACTAAATTATGAAACTTAAACCACAATGCAACACTGAACCAGCGCTATGGCACATGCACATTGTTGCCGGCTGGCCACCTTGTTCTATTGTCAAGAAGTCAAAGCTTAATAGATAACTCTAAGTGTCCACCGAGCCCAAGCTCAATAATCTTTTGAAGTGTCGAGATACGCGCTTCCTTGATGTTATTCTCAATCTTTGAAATATAAGATTTTGTCGTCCCTACTTTTTCAGCGAGTTCTCCCTGAGTCAAGCCCTTTTCAAGTCGAGCTTCATAAAGCAGCGCTCCGATTTTAAAGTTTTCGTAACCCGCTTCAAGTTTGTCCCGTTTTGCGGTTCCTTTCTTTCCGTAGTGCTTGTCCTTGAACTGGTCAAGTGTCGTGATATTATTTTTTTTTGTTTTCATACTCCTCCTTTATTTTAAGTGCTTTCTCAATTTCCTTTTTTGGTGTCTTTTGTGTTTTCTTTTGAAATCCATTTGCTAAAACAATCAATTGTCCTTGGTCAAAGAAACAGAATATTCGAAAAATGTCACTTCCTTGTTGAACACGGATTTCAAATAGTCCGTCTGTGTTCTCAAGATGTTTCAAATAGGTTTCAGGTACTCTTTGAAGTTCTTCTATTAAATCAAAAGTCCAGATAATTTTATCCTTTACCTTTTGCTTTTGTTCTTTGAAGAAGTCGTCAAAGTAGCTTTTATAGAAAATTATGGTCCGCTGTTTCTTCTTTTTGTCCACGTGGCAAATATAGGAAAAGTTGCCCGAAAGTGAAACTATAAAAAATGTCCTTATTACTGAATTTTAATCGGTTTCAAAGTCTCTGTCCACGGAGATGGGTGGCTTGCCCATAACATCCGAATATATGCAATTACATATATTTTTCATACAGTAGTAATCATAAAGGGCATATTCTAGAATGCCAATATTTTTTTTGGTTACCTCTCCAATAAGCACTTATTCATTTAGAAACTAATCTTATGTTTTTTGCAAAAAAATTGTGGATCACAATCAGTTACAATGCATCCACCAGAATAAAATTTCCCCTTTTTGGATTTTGATTTCTCTGTATAAAAGATAAGACCATAAGTGATTGGGACAATTCTATTCCTATGGTTTTTAGGGCAAACTGGAATATAATCTGAAGGGTGATCGTATAAACATGGTCCTCGAATTGTTAAATTAACTACCAGTTGCTGCCCTCTTCTTACAAGGATACTATCAATACCCTTTAAACTATCATGTCGCTCCATATGTAAAGTATAGTAAGCCGTCTCTGAGCTTTTGAATTTTAATATTCCACCTTGCGTTTCAATCGATGCAATCTTTTCATTGCCTTTAATAATATCTATGTTAATAGGCTTAAATTCTCCGATTATGCTCTTAAAAATAATGCTGTCATATTCACTCTGACTGAAACCATAAGACAACAGAAAAAAGGAAGCGACTGTTAAAACTAACTTCATCATTATTATTTAGAGTTTCATTTTTGACACTATAACTATTGAAAGCCATATCAAAATTCCAGCCACAAAAAAAGGCATCCTCTCAGATGCCTTTTTGATTAAATAATTTAAACTCCTCCTAGGTAGCCCAGGTCTTTCCATTTCCTGCTTCGGCTAAAGGAATACATCCTTTATACGAACCCGGTACGGCTACGTATTGCAGCACTTGGGTTGCCCCTGGCTCACTGGTAAAGAATCCCAACAGGGTAAGTTCTTTCGTTGTTAAAATGAAAGGCCGTTTTGCACTTGGATCTTCCTTGCTCATTTTTAGTGCGGCTTCATTTTGTGCTTTCACATATTCAAGCTGTTTTTCAGGCTTGAGGTAAATGAAGCTATCACCATTAGCAGTTTTACATGCAGCATCAAACTCAGCAAGGCCAGCTACGTACGCATCCTGATCTTCTTTCTTATAACATTCCTTCAACATCTTGTCAATAAATCCCGGAACACCGGCATCCTTTGGCACCGGGTGTATCTGTTTTCGGAATAATTACTTCGGCTAGTTCACTTACCAACTCTGCTTGTTCTTTGGTAAAGAAGTCGGGTGTGTAAGTAAGTTCAGGACTGGCTTTGCAACCTTGCAAAATCCCCGTAAGGGCACTTGCCGAAACCGCTGCACCCATTAACAGCGCTGTTTTGCGAAGGGCTTCTCTTCTATCGATGATTTGATTCATAGTCATTCAGTAGTTAGATGTTACAAATTACCTTTTTTCAATTCTTCCACAGCATAGTTAGCTGCGCGTGCAGTAAACGCCATATACGTAAGCGAAGGGTTTACACAGTTGGCGGACGTCATAAACGAACCGTCTGTTACAAATACATTCTTACACGCATGCACCTGATTGTATTTATTCAGTACTGAAGTTTTAGGATCCTTACCCATGCGGGCTGTACCCATTTCATGAATTCCTAAACCAATACCATGTTGCGATTTCCGATCATGGGAGCTTACATTTTTAGCACCCGCTGCTTCCAGCATTTCGGCTGCATCGTTTGCCATGTCAACACGCATCTTATAATCATTCTCTTTAAACTCTGTATCGAACATCAACGTAGGCAATCCGTATTTGTCTTTCAGGTCTTTGTTAATTGACACCATATTTGAATGGTCGGGTAGTATTTCACCAAAGCCACCAATACCAATGCTCCACGCACCCGGAGTTGTTACAGCATCTTTCAACTCTTTACCAATAGAAAGTTCTGCTACCAGGCTACTCCACCCCTGACGGCTGCCACCGCCCTGATATCCAAAACCACGCAAGTAATCGCGCTTATCTTTGCCGATGTTTCTGAAGCGCGGAATATACACTCCGTTGGCTCTACGTCCATAATAATATTGATCTTCAAAACCTTCCATCGTGCCGCTGGCACCTACGCCTAAATGGTGATCCATAATGTTATGACCCAGTTCACCACTATCATTTCCGAATCCATTAGGGAAACGGTTGGAAATAGAGTTCATCATAATAAAGGCCGAACCCATCGTGGAAGCGCACAAGAAAATTACTTTTGCGTAGTATTCAATATTTTCTCCGGTCTCTGAATCCAATACTTTTACACCGGTCGCCTTTTTCTTTTGTTCATCATAGATTATTTCATACACAATTGAGTTGGCGCGCAACGTCATATTGTTTGATCGCTCTGCCGATGGCAAGGTACATGCGTTACTACTGAAGTAGCCACCATACGGACAACCGCGGCTACACATATTTCTGAATTGGCATGAACCACGCTGCGGACTTTCGTTATGACCTAAAGGTCCCGTAACGTGCGCCACCCGGCCAATTGTTAATGGCCTGCCAAACTTATCCATCATTGATTTTTTCAATTCCTTCTCCACGCAGTTCAAATCCATGGGTGGAAGAAATTTACTATTCGGCAGGTGAGGAATATTTTCATCCTGCCCGCTGATGCCTGCAAAGGTCTCAACGTACGTATACCAAGGCTCAATTTCTTTATAACGAACCGGCCAGTCAATAGCAATGCCTTCGCGCGCATTGGCTTCAAAATCAAAATCTCCCCAGCGATAGCTTTGACGACCCCACATGATAGATCGCCCGCCCACATGATAGCCGCGCATCCAATCGAACCGTTTGCCTTCTTTTTCAGAGTATGGATTTTCTAAATCGTTAACAAACCAGTGCGCTGTTGATGGCCTAACTGTGTAACCTGTTCGAGCTTGTTTAGCTTGTTTTTCTAAAATTTCCTGAGTAGGTCGATCGCCATTTGGCAACTGCCACGGATCTTTAGTGGCTGTTGGATAATCGGGATGCTTTACATCGCGACCACGCTCAAGTACTAACGTTTTTAATCCTTTCTCGCTGAGTTCTTTCGCGGCCCAGCCACCACTGATCCCTGTTCCTACAACAATGGCATCGTACGTGTTCTTTTCGTCTGCTTCAATATTTAAATTCATAGCTAATAAGGTAGAATTTTGAGTGAAATGAAGGTTTAAGGTAAAAATTTTTTTTGATGAGTTGTATAACCGCTCGTCATATTTTCGATTTAATGTTTCTTTTAGAATCGCTCCATAATTCCTAACCCAAAAAGGGCAAAATCATACTTCACAGGATCGTTTGAATCAAGCTTACGAAGGTTAGTGGTGAGTTCAACCGCTGTTTTCCAATTCATGCCTTTGCCCTTAATAAGTTTAAGTTTTCGGGCTACTCGCTCAACGTGCACATCGCACGGACAAACAAGTTGGGAGGGCTTAATCTTTCTCCAAATTCCAAAATCAACTCCGTTTGCATCTTGTCTTACCATCCAACGCAAATACATGCTTAATCTTTTACAGGCCGACTTACGCGCAGGCGTTGATACGTGTTTGATTGTCCTTGGCGGGAAATCGGGTAGGCTAAAAAAAATATCATGAAAATTTATTAGCCCTGATTCGGTCGTGTCCGATTCTGAATTTCCTATAAAAGCGTCCTCTAACGAATCATGCTTGCGATAATATGTTGCCAGCGATTCAATAAAATAAAGTGCATCGGTGCTATTGAAAGTTCGGTGTTTGAATTTCTCAAACCGTTTTAAATCTTCAAGTTTATGATTCAGTATGAAATCATGGGGCGCGTTATCCATCATCGCCAATAATTCACTGCATTTATTGATAATAGTGACGCGTTGCCCCCACGCTAATGTGGCAGCAAAAAAACCTGCGATCTCAATGTCCTGCTTTTTTGAAAAGCGATGCGGAATTAAAATCGGATCGAGCGGAATAAACTCAGGGCGATTGTATCGTTCAACTTTGGAGTCGAGAAATTCTTTAAGATGCAGCCAATCAATTTTTTTAGCCATCAGTTTAAGAATCGGAGTTCAACCCTGCGATTGGTGGCGCGTGATGTTTCATCTTTGCCTTTCACCAACGGCAATTGTTTCCCAAAACCTTGTGTCTTTACACGCGATGGATCAATACCTGAGTTGATTAAGTAATCGGCTACGCTACCGGCACGCAGTAATGATAATTGAAGGTTGTATTCATCTGAAGCAACATCATCGGTGTGTCCGCTCACCACCACCTTCCAGGTTTTATGAAAGCGCATGATATCTACCAGTTTTTTTAATTCGGGATAAGAAGAATCTACCAACGCAAAATCATTATACTTAAACTGAATATTCTTCAGCACATAATCTTCATCTGTTTTAATTTCCGGGTAACCGGTAAGTACAGGTGCATCAGGTGAATCGCCAACTTTGATCACCTTCACATCATCAATATAAAAATAGGCAGCCGTAGCCAGCATGGGTTCAGTGCTTTGCGAATTGGGTATTAATTGCTTTCTGGTTTTAGTGTCATCCGAAAAATTACCAATGATTAAGTATTTCTCACCACCGGTTGCAATGTGTACATAGGAAAAGCGTGTCCAAAGTCCACTACCACGTGTATAGATTTCTCGATTAATGCGTTCGTATGTTGCCGGAGCCGGAAAAAATTCATCATTCTGAATTTGATACGATGAATCTGTAAGTAAAAACCCTATCCTATCGATGCTGTATTTTGAGTTGGACGACAATTTAAAATAAAACTCAACCTGATATTTCGCTCCAGCTTCAAGCGGGACTTGTAATGGTGACTGCAAATATTCGCGATAGGTTTTAGAGCCTCTTATAATAAAAGCATATAGACCAGCATAGCCCGAACCTGTATAGGCTTTTGAATAACCCGCCCAGTTGGTAGGTACTCCGGCCTCACCCAGACTACAGGTATGAAACATATCAGGAGTTCCTGTGGTGGGCGAAAACCAGCCCGGTGCTAATTCGCCTTTTGATGAATAGTTAAAAGAACCGGGGCACTTATCATGATTTTCAAATCCGGGATTAGTCACCAAATTTTGAGCTAGAGTTTGCTGCACGATGGCAAGAAAAAAAGGCATGCCCCGGCCCGCATAAACTTATTTGTAGTATGTCACCTCCACTCTAAATTTTGGATCGATAGCTCCCAACCGATCATAAGCAGATTTAGAGATTTTAATGATGACGTTATTATTGATACCTATGTTAGGGAGCGAGCCAGCCACGCGCACGAACACTTCGCGATTG
>CAWBCB010000085.1:0-13476 GCA_963787095.1 uncultured Cytophagales bacterium
AGCGATTGGTTGACGAATACGGTGCTGCTGATCGTGATGAATTTCTTTCCATCATGGGAAAGATTACAACAAAACTTGGAGGTCAACATTACAATCACGCTAAGGAAAGACTATTGACAGGTGACATGCATAGTACAATTGATATTTTACTAACCTATTACGACAAAGCTTACCTGAGAAGTATCGAGAAAAGAAATCCACAACTAAAGTTTTCGCTAGATTGGGATGGGATTAATGCGGATGAGTTTGCTTCGAGCCTTATTAACCACATAGGCACAGAGAAAACATAGTCGTAATGCAGAAATATCTTGATTATATTAATAATAAAATTAATTGGCTATGTGCCTATGTGTTAAAAATTAAAAAATGAATGATATAAAACTAACCCAATATTCCCACGGTGCTGGTTGTGGCTGTAAAATTTCCCCCGCTGTGCTGGATACAATGCTCCACTCTGATTTGCCTAAGACAAAGTATCCAAACTTGCTGGTAGGCAACGATTCAAAAGATGATGCAGCGGTTTTTGATTTAGGAGATGGCACGTGTATTATTAGTACCACCGATTTTTTTATGCCGATTGTGGATGACCCATTTACATTTGGTTCCATTGCTTCCGTGAATGCGATTAGCGATGTGTATGCAATGGGTGGTGAACCTTTTATGGCAATCGCTATTTTGGGTTGGCCGATTAATAAGATCCCTGCTGAAGTTGCACAAGGCGTGCTTGAAGGCAGTCGAAAGATTTGTGCCGAAGCCGGAATACCATTAGCAGGTGGGCATAGTATTGATTGTCCTGAGCCCGTTTTTGGGTTAGCGGTTTCAGGTAAACTAAAAAAGGAGCATCTCAAACGAAATGATACTGCCAAGGAAGGATCACTATTATATTTAACTAAGCCGTTGGGCATTGGCATTACCACCACAGCGCAGAAGAAGGGAATAGTAAAAGAAGAACATCTGCTAGTGGCCGTCAATGCCATGTTAACATTGAACAAACTCGGAGCCGATTTTGGAAAGCTACCTTACGTGAACGCCATGACGGATGTTACAGGCTTTGGTTTGCTTGGGCATCTTACGGAAGTATGCGAGGGTAGTAATCTTTCGGCTGAGATTGAATTTAGTAAGGTGCCGAGATTTGATTTCTTAGATGAGTATGTAGCACAAAAATCAATGCCTGGAGGAACGCAGCGTAATTGGGAAAGCTATGGTCATAAAATTGAAGGGATTACTGAAGCGCAAAAAGTTATTTTGGCCGATCCACAAACAAGTGGCGGGCTACTCGTTTCAGTAGATGAAAAGTCATGGGGCTGAGTTTGAATCTTTCTGCAGAAGTAAGGGACATGAATTGCAATCTATTGGAACTCTTACATCAAGAAAGGCACATAGTATTTATGTCAGATAATGTTTATTAAGGAATGAACATCGAGGAAGCTACACAATTGTTTTGGCAAGCTTCGGAAGAGAAGCTCGCTTGCCGAATTTTGTTAGAGGGCGAACCGCTTACACGAACTGTTTGTCCTTACGGCATTACCCGAACTTCAAAAAATCAAATTGTGCTGGTTTGTTGGCAAACCTTCGGGTTCACGAAAGCAGGTGGCAAAGAGGGGTATCGGAATTTACAACTCGATCGAATTATTGAACTTGAAGTGTTGGACGTGCATTTTGAAAAACGCAGTGATTTCAATCCCTTGGATGGACAGTATAAAGAGTGGGTGTATTATATCTGAGATTGGTTAAAGAATAATAGTTGAATTTGGGTTGAACCAATTCTGATCTCGGGTGTACAGAGCTATAAAAACCGTACTATGAGATTTCTTGCCCTTCTTTTTATTTCAATAGGTGCCTTTGCCGGAACACCAGAAACTATTTTACCAAAAACAAAAGAGCTAAAGCCTGTTCACTGGTATGCCAATCAGGAAGTTGAGTGGAGTTCGGTACTGAAAGCCAATCCACAAAATACGGATGCTTGGCTTAACTACTATGCAGCTGCCCGTTTTGCACAAGAGGATAATCAACTGCTTGAAGGTATTGTTACCCGAATGCGTGATATTGTTCCTAACTCTTTTGAATATCATTTAATCAAAGGCTGGCATGGCGGATTTACGAATGAGGCTATTCAAGATTTAAACAAAGCTTATGAACTCAATCCAACTCACTCAGGCACTTTTGGATTGTTAGCATTAGCCAATGAATTTCAATTTGATTCCGATAAGAGATTATTTTTCGAAAAGAAAATGTATGAGGCGGGGTTGTTACCTACTTCTCTTCTCAACTACAGTTACAACGTGCTGATGTCTGTTGAGGCTGGCTCGGTGCTATTTACGGAAGGCGATAATACAACACTTCCTCTATTGGCTTTGCAGGATATTTGGAGCATAAGAAAGGATGTAGTAGTACTCAATTTAGATATGATAATACAATCTGAGTATCGCAAGGGTAAATTCGAGCAAACTGGAATAATTTTTAATTCTGTTTCAGATACTGAAAAAAATTTTAAGCAACTTCTTTGTGCTGCATTGCCGGTAGAAAATCAGGATCGTAAGTTTTATTATGCCCTAACGCTTTCGAAGGAAAACATTGCCACTATGAAAGATCAGTTGTATGTAGTTGGGCTGGCTTCTCAGCAAAGCCCGGTGCGTATGGATAATCTTACTTTGATAAAGGAGAATTTAGAGAATCGGTTTTTAATGGATTACCTCACGGTTGATTTTAATGGCGAGAGTGAAAATGCTACTGGAAAAGTTTTGAGCGCAAACTATTTAGTTCCATTGGTTTTATTGTATGAACACTACCAACAACAAGGTAACAGCGAGAAGCAAAATGAAGTTATGACCTTACTGAAACGAATCGCTACTGATAGCGGAAAGGAAAGTGTGCTTAGTAATTTTCTTAAGAGAAATGATTTTGCTGAGGTGCCATACTTCCCGTATGATTTAAATCCAAAATCGCTGGAAGGAAGATTCAAACCGATTACTGAAAAAATTTATGCTGAGGAATCAGAAGTTCGCAATGATCAGTACAATGAGTTTCTGGCTTATTTGGTGAAGAATAATCTGAATGATCTAAAGGAGAAGTATAAATTCGATTTCAGTAGATATGAGGAGCCTGCATTTTCATTGATGACAAATTATTCCCAACCAAGAACAGAGACCAAGAAGAACAGGTATTTTAATCATCATCCGGCTGTAAATATTTCGTATGAAGGCGCGAATGCATATTGTGAGTGGCTCACGCAACAGTATAACAATACAGCTGACCGCAAGTATAAGAAAGTGAAGTTTAGACTCCCCACACTTGATGAATGGCAAATTGCAGCGGCAGGTGTTAAGAACCCTACAAGCTGGAAGATTGATGAACAAGAAGTAGAAGTAATATTGAATCCTGCTGGCGGTGAGTTCGATAAAAATGCAGAGAGGCGTAGGGTTCCATTAAGTAACCCTGAAATTCAGTATCCTTGGTTCAAATACTATGGTATTCGAAATTCACCAGTTAATTATAAGGGCTGTTATCTTGGAAACTTCAAATCTGAGCCGTGTGATTGTCCTGGCTTGAGGGGCAAAAAGCCTTCCAGCTATGATGGCTTTGCAACGATGGCTCCAACCAAATCTTATTTTCCAAATGAGGTTGGACTTTATGATGTGGTGGGCAATGTAGCTGAAATGATTGCTGAGGAGGGAAAAGCGTGCGGAGGAAGTTGGAACCATCCTCCTTCGGAGTCGACAATTAGAAGTGTTACTACTTATACAAATCCTGATGCTACCATAGGGTTCAGGGTTTTCATGGAAATTATTGAACAATAAGCGTTACGAATGTTTTTTAAAAAGCGACTTACTCATTGCACAGATGAGGAGTTAATGCAAAAAGTTCAGCAGGGGAGTGAAGCAGCGTTGACTGAGATTTATCAGCGCTACAGCACTCCGTTGCTTCGCTATTTTACGCGTATGCTTTGGCATGATGTTCATGCAGGTCAGGATTTTTTGCAAGACTTGTTTTTAAAAGTAATTAATAACCCAGGTCGGTTTGATGCTACGCGAAGGTTTTCAACCTGGATTTATTCGGTAGCACATAACATGTGCAAGAATGAATACAGAAGAAAAGAAAACAAAGAATCCATTGTAATACCGATTGAGCGAAGTAGTTCGGATGTAAGCAATCTTATTGACGAACGCGACTTTAAGAGCAGACTGGATTTTTTATTGGAAACGTTGGATGAAGAGAGTAAAACATTGTTCCTGCTTCGGTACGAACAGGAATTTGATCTTACTAAGATAAGCGACATCCTTGGTATACCCATTGGCACGATCAAGTCGCGGCTATTTTATTTACGAAAAGGATTGAGCAAAGAGTTAAGTGAATACAAAACGATCTTAAAGAAGGGATGATATGATACACATGGATGAGTTGGATAAGTTAGAGCGTCTGTTGCGGGATAAGAATTTTGCAGCGTTAACGACTGAAGAAAAAACCTGGGTAAGTCAATGGATTGAATCCGAGGCTGAGTATGAAAACATGCGAAGATCAGAATCAAAGATCAGACAGCACTTTATCAATACGGCTGAATTTATACCTGAAGCTAATGGATTAAACGAATTAAAAGCTACTCTGCGAAAGCGAACCAATCAATCAATGAACTGGTGGCAAGTAAAAGTGCCCGCCTGGAGCACGGTATTAGTTGCACTTTGTTTTGGTGTTGGCGGGTGGTGGTTGACTTCGTTAAGAAACCAACCAATTACGCAACCACAAGAAGTACTTACGTCCATTGTTTATGATACAGTTTTTGTAGCGGCCAAACCGGATACAGTTTTTGTTCAGCAGGTAGTATATAAAGAACATCCTGTTTTATTGACTAAATCTGTAAAGCAGATAGAAAGTAAAAACAAGCACCATCAAATGGAATTAATATGAAAGAAAAGGAAGAATTGGAAAATTTACTGGTATCGGGTTCTCGATAGATTAACTATCTGTTCTTTTAGTTGTGTTAACCTCAAGAATAAGATCAGCCCATAAGCCATAGCTGGAGTTTGGTATCCTGTCTTTAAAATTTCCGGAAAGAATTTTCTCGGCAATCATCGTGGCAGTTATCGCGGTAAGCGTATACCCACTTACGGTTTCTAATCTGCTTTCAACTGCTTTTCCTGAAACGTCCCAAACTTTTCCCCACAAAAAGCTGCGTCCACTTTCTCGTTTTTCATCGCTAGGCCCGGGTTTTTGTTTATCTATTTTCTTTAACATGAATTTTTTCACCCACTGCATGCGCATGAGCCAATTGAAATAACGTGTGCGCTTTGCATTTTTTATCATGCTGGTGGTCGCCCCGGTATACACTTCAATATTAGGAATAGCGGTGCTGCGCCACGCGGTAGAAATATCGCCCCACGGGATGCAAAGTGTTGGAGTTTTGAAGGAACCAAAATCCACTTCCATACTCTTTGCTCCCAATTCAAGATGGGTAAGTTTGCCGTTTAACCGGATTTGTCCACCGTCTCCTAACCCTTCGGTCATACTTTTCTTTGTGCCTCGTGACAAGCCACCTTTGGACATGGTGAAAGCAAGTTGAAGATGAGTGGCTGAGGGTAATCTGTTTTTTAGATGAAGCGCCAGGCAATCGGAGGGCACTACATCGAAACCAGTTCCCGGCATAATGGTAATACCCGAAGCTTTTGCTTTTTCATCATAACCCGCCAACAACTCAAATACCTGATACTCTCCGGTGATGTCGGTATAATGAGTTTTAGTTTCGAGACATGCATCTGCCATGGCTTTGGCTGTATGACGAAATGGACCCGCACAATGAATCACTACTTTTCCTTTTGCTAATAAATTTTTGAGTGCAACTGTTTCGCTGACATCAACCACTTCAAAAGGATAACCTGTTTCCTCACTTTGTTTTTGAAGAGCCTCTTTATTGCGACCAGCCAGAATAACAGATAGATTTTTAGCCTTACATTCTTTAGCAATCAACTTGCCTGTATAGCCGTAAGAGCCGTAGAGAATAATTGTTGAATCTCTCATTATTCCTTTGAATTACTTCGGTCAACGCTTGTAATAAAATATTTTGTATCCCCCCGCCAGGGAAATGCGATGTAACGTTTAATAAAATGCAGATTTACACGCTCACCCTTCAAAGCTACTTCTTCAAGATCTTTAATAACCTGTTCTTTACTTTTTTCCACTGAAAAGTCTCGCGTTTCCGCAAAAGGACTGGCACCCTTCAATGATCCGAAAGACTCGACCGTAATTTTTCCTTCCCGTGTTTTAAATAGAACACCTTTCTGTGAGATGCTCAGTACTTTACCCGCCCAAACTCCTTCTTCATAAACACCCCAGTATAGATAGCAAAGCGTGCCAATACCCAGCAGTAAAGCAATAAGGAGTATTCGCTTAACTATCTTGATAGTTGCCCGCGTTGTTTTTTGGATAAAGCTCTCGTTTTCCATGGATCATTTCTTTTGGTTAAGCAATTTACTCTTTCTATTCAATCTTAAATAGAAATAGACAGCAATTGAAATCACCAAAATAGAAATGAATTGCGAGTTGGAAAGGATGTTTTCAATTAAAAATCCCCGTTGAATATCTCCCCGGAAAAGTTCCAGAACGCCCCGGCCTGTAGCGTAGGCAATCAAATAGATCAAAAAGAGTTGACCATCAAATTTCTTTTTAGATCGAAGTACTAATAAAATTGCAAGTAAAGAGAAAATGAATGCGGCCTCATACAATTGAGTGGGATGAAGCATGGTGTTGAGCGGTTCTGCCTGGCAAATTGGATCAGTAAAGATCACACCCATGAAACTATCCGTTGGCAATCCATAACAACAACCTGCCATAAAGCATCCAATTCGTCCGAACCCATGAACGATGCAGGTTACTGCAGCCATAATATCCAACATGCCCAGCATTGGTATTTTTATTTTTTTGAAATACCACAGCATAGTTGGGATGCACAGGAGCAGCGAACCATAGAATACAAATCCATTTCCTGAGATTAGCTTTTTTGGATTGTGTAGGTACAAGGCCGGATCTTCGAAGATCATGAAGAGCTTACCGCCAATAACACCTGCAGCTACTAATAAGATAAAGAGTGTATTGCTTTGATCGAAGGTGAGGCGAAATTGCTTTTTGCCTTGCCAATACATATAGCCGAAGCCAAGCAATGCACCAAGCGCTATGCAAAAACCATAGGTGTAAACGGTGATTGATCCAACTTCGAATAGGATAGGATGCATTGTTAATTGACAGTTGAAAAATTGATAATTGACAATATGGATAGATCGCTAAGAAGCCTTACTCACCGTCAAATTGTACATTGTCAATTGTGCATTGTTAACTGAGTTAGACTGTCATGATCTCCACTTCTTTCTTCTTTAAGAGGGTATCAATCTTTAAGCTGAACTCGTCTGTGAGTTTCTGAACGGTGTCTTCAGCATTCTTCACATCATCTTCCGATACACCTTTTATTTTTTTGAGCTGCTCGTTGGTGTCCTTGCGAATGCTGCGCACACTTACTTTACCATGTTCGCACTCCTGACTGGCTTGCTTCACAAGCTGTCTTCTTCTCTCTTCGGTAAGCATGGGGATGTTAATGATGATTTGCTGACCGTCATTTTGAGGTGTGAGACCCAAGTTGGCAATCATGATTGCCTTCTCTATTTCCTGAATCAAACTCTTTTCCCAAGGTTTGATAAATAACGTGCGTGCATCGGGTGAGGTGATGGATGAAATCTGGTTGAGTGGACTCATTGCACCGTAGTACGACACTTGAATGCCATCCAACATAGCCGGGTTTGCTTTGCCCGCACGAATTTTTGCCAATTCACTGCCAACATGATTGATGGCTTTGTTCATTTGATCTTCTGCTTCTTCCAGAAATAATTCAATCTCTTCCATAAGTTAGTTGTTACGAATGATGATTTATGATTTACGAATTTAGCTTATTAGTGTTCCGGCCTCTTCTCCTTTCGCAATCTTTAACAGATTTCCCTTCTTATTCATGTCAAAAACAATAATGGGTAATTTATTTTCCTGACAAAGCGTAAAAGCCGTCATATCCATAATGTTTAATTTCTTTTGATAAGCCTCCTGAAAGCTTAGCGTGTCATAACGAACCGCATCCGAAAATTTTTCTGGGTCTTTATCATATACACCATCTACCCGAGTACCCTTTAGCACAACATCAGCTTGAAGTTCGATAGCGCGCAAACTTGCCGTGGAGTCTGTCGTGAAATAAGGATTGCCAATACCGGCACCAAAAATAACAATCCGCTTTTTTTCTAAGTGGCGGATTGCCCTACGCCTGATAAAAGGTTCGCAGACCTGTTCCATTTTTATGCCTGACATTAAGCGGGTGTACAGCCCATGGCGTTCCAGTGCACTTTGAAGCGCCATGGCATTAATAACCGTAGCCAGCATACCCATATAGTCACCTTGCACGCGGTCGATGCCCAGCGCCTCGGCCTGTCCGCCCCTGAAAATATTACCACCTCCAATAACAATGGCCAATTCTACGCCTGCCTCTTTTACCGATTTAACTTCTTCGGAATACTGCTCGAGTACGGCTGGGTCGATGTGGCTATTTTTGGAGCCCATCAGCGCTTCACCGCTGAGTTTGAGGAGGATGCGTTTATACTTCATGCGTAAGGATAATATAGTTCAGAGTTTAACCCTGCAAATATGGTCAGGATTGAGCAATTTTCGAGTAGTATTTTTGATTTTAAGGTCTGAGTGCTGTCAATCGGTTATTAAATTCCACCAACCTACTCGCGTTCATTTCTTTAGTCTCTTTACTGAAGAAACTTCCCGCCAGTTCATTACGGTGATTTTATCGCTTCGCTCAAAACGCTGTGTGCCATCATACAAAAGTATTCCACCCTTTTGGCCGGCATACTCATTCCATTTATGTAAGCTGTCAAGCGAATCTTCACGAAAAGTTTGTGAGGACTTGATTTCGATTGGCAAAAGTTTTGAACCTGTATCAGCCAAAAGATCAACTTCAACACCCTTGTTATCACGCCAGTAATAAAAAGACGTTTGGCTCCCTGAGTTATGTTTGTTTTTCAAACATTCTGCTACTACATAATTTTCAAATAAAGCTCCTCGAAAGTGAGAGTTTGCCAACTCTTTTTCAGATTGAATGCCTAACAATGAGCACGCAAGTCCCGAATCATGAAAATACAGTTTGGGTGTTTTTACAATCCGCTTATTAAAATTTTTATGATGAGGAGGAAGCATGAAAATAACATAGCTACTTTCTAAGATACTCAACCAGCTTTGTACAGTACGCACATCAATGCCACATTCATTCGCTATCGCACTGGTGTTAAGTTGCTGAGCAATGCGCCCGGCACACAGTTGAAGAAAGCGGGTAAATAACAATGTATCTGGGATGTTTTTCAATTGACGCACATCGCGTTCTACATACGTCCGAATGTAAGCGGGGTACCATAGTAATGGATTACGCTCACGATCATATATTTCAGGATAGCAGCCACCCCATATTAATTGATTAGTGGATGCTGTTAAGTTAAATCGGCTAAGTTCTTCAAAACACAAAGGCAATAAATCCATATAGCCGATTCTGCCTGCCAATGTTTGGGAGATAGATTCTTGTAGTAGGAAATTATTACTGCCTGTAAGAATGAATAGCCCATCCTTTTTTGTTGTATCAAGTATTTTTTGGAGATAACTGAATAGGGAGGGCACACGTTGTGCTTCATCTATGATGGCTCCGTTTTTAAAACGAGCAAGAAAAGCCCGTGGATCCGTATCGGCTTGTAGTCTTTCATCGGGATCTTCCAATGAAACATATTTCTTGCGAGGAAATACAGATTTTACTAAAGTTGTTTTACCACTTTGCCGTGGACCGACAACCGCTACCGAGCGAAACTCCTTCGCCAGCATCCGTAGTAATTTTTCAGCGTTTCGGGGTACTGTTTTCAAAACACCTCAAATATACTACATACGGATTTATTTTTAAAATTTTTATAAAAAGGCCATTTATAGGCTTCATTAATAGTATTTTTAGTACAGATCATACAATCGTATGCAAGATTTGTACTGGATAGGATTTAAAAAATAACGGTAGTTCCTCTTTTAAGAACTCAGTTTTTTAGCATGTTTTGAATTTTTGCGTGCGTAATCTTCTATGGAATAAAACAGTATGGAGTTAAAAAGTATAAATGCCATTACATACCAAAACCCCAGTCTGCCCGATAGCCATGTTGAGGCACCAAAACTGTGTGCGATCACAATGAATAAAAGAAATATTCTCGAAAGCTTTTTTGGAAGATAATAGCCTAGCAAACAAATCAATACTATCCACAAGAATGAAATCACGAAGAGCCCTGATACATGGGTTTTCATAAATAATGAACCGATTGGATTGCCCTCGTTAGCGACACCTAAATCACCACTCCAATATTCTAATGGTTGATAAATTATCGTTATAACAATATCAAATAAGCTTGTCCAAAGAGCGGGTATCAGTGAAAGAAGTTTTTATTTCTTTGTCATTGCGGCAAAGCAGGGACTAAAACTCTACCAACACCTGCCCCTTCTCAACACTATCACCCTTTTTTACTTTCACATTTTTAACAACACCTTCACCGGGTGATTTTAAAATGTTTTCCATTTTCATGGCCTCGAGGATGAGGAGAGGATCACCCGATTTAACTGTATCACCAGCTTTTATTTTCAGATCAATAATTAAACCCGGCATCGGTGCTTTGATTGAATTTACTTTGCTGCCCGCAGTATTGTTCATGCCCATCTTCTCCAGCAAAAGATCAAACTTATCTTTCAGGGCAACCGAATAAATACTTCCGTTTATTTTAAGTGTTACTGTTTTTGTTTCCGAATCGTTTTTAATAAGCTCAGCGCGATAGCTTTTATTTTTATATAGAATGTGAAAATAGCCATCAGAAAGTTGAACCAGATCCCAGGGATTAAGTTCTCCATTTACCAATAAGCCTGATTCATGCGAATCAATCTCAAATACTTTGTTGTTAACAGTCGCTTTATACATTCAGTAAAAATAGAATTAACAGGGCGATATTTAAAATTTCGCGCAAAGCGATGCATCGGCGGAAGCTTGAAAAATTACTTACCTTTGTGCTGTCGAAAGACAGGGGTGCCAAATATTAAGGGCTGAGATTATACCCATAGAACCTGATGCCGGTAATGCGGACGAAGGGAGGCAGTAAAAACACGTAAGTAAGGTACATTCCCCGATGTGCCTGCGGGTTTAAACTAAAAGTAAACATGTTAAAATGTATGATGTTGGCAACGCTCATGGCGGTGTCGTGGTGCGCAACAGCGCAGGTGGTCATTCGCGGCTACGTGAAGGACAAACAAACTGCTCAGCCCCTTACGGGAGCAACAGTGGTGTTGAAGGAAACAGAAAAGTTTTCGATTGCCGATGAGAACGGTTACTTCTCTATTAATCAATTGACCGAAGGAAGTTACGAATTGGAAGTGCGCTTTGTGGGTTATAAAACTCAAACGCTTTCTGTTAAAACGGATCAAGGTGGCTGGACTTCTATTCTTTTAGAAGAAGATGTGCAAATAACCGATCAGGTAATTGTTTCGGCTACACGCGTGAATGAAAAAAGTCCCACCACATTCACAACGATCAACAAAACAACTTTGCAAAAGCAAAACTTTGGTCAGGATTTGCCAATTACACTCAACTGGACACCTTCGGTGGTAACAACTTCCGATGCCGGATCTGGTGTTGGTTACACGGGTTTGCGGATCCGCGGAAGCGATGCTACGCGTATCAACGTTACCATCAATGGCATTCCGGTAAATGATAGTGAAAGCCAGGGCGTGTTTTGGGTTAATACACCCGATCTGGCTTCATCCACGCAAAGTGTGCAAGTGCAACGTGGCGTTGGCACATCTACTAATGGAGCCGGTGCTTTTGGTGCCAGTGTTAATATGCAAACAAACACGCGCACCGATGCGACCTATGCCGATGTAATTAATTCGTTTGGCTCATTTAACACACGTAGACATACTGTTGCGTTTGGTACGGGTTTGATCAATGACAAATTTGTGTTTGACGGTCGCGTATCGTCAATAAATTCAGATGGATATATCGATCGCGCAAGCTCCGATTTGAAATCGTATTATCTCTCAGGCGGCTACTATGGCAAAAAGACCATGATCAAAGCCATTGTGTTTGGTGGAAAAGAGATTACGTATCAAAGTTGGTATGGTGTGCCTGAATCAAGATTGAAAAATGATGACGCTGCGATGTTAGAGACTGCTTCCATTGAAGGATGGAATCAGGAGCAAACGGATAACCTGCTTACAAGCGGACGAACGTTTAATCTTTATACTTACAAAAATCAGGTTGATAACTATGCGCAGGATCATTACCAACTTCATCTATCACATCGTTTTTCTGAATCGCTTACCGCGAATGGAGCATTGCATTATACCTATGGCCGTGGATTTTATGAAGAGTATCGCATTGATGATGATTTTTCAAAATATGGTTTGAGTGATGCAGTAATAGGGAGTGAAACCATTTCATCAACTGATTTGATTCGCAGACGCTGGCTCGATAATAATTTTTATGGAGTTACCTATTCGCTGAACTATGAGAGAGATAAACTGAATTCAACGCTGGGTGGCGCCTGTACTCCAGGTGATGCACATTCCGATTTGGCAGGCTCTGGTTGGACATGCACGGCGTGCAGGCGCGTCCGCCGCTGCCGCAGGCGAGCCCGGTCATCCCCGGCTGGCACGTCCCGGTCGAATCACAACAGCCGGTGCTGCAGGTGTTGGTCGTGCAGCTCACGTGCGGCGAACCGCATGACGGCGCAAACGCAATCAACAACCCGAGCACGAAGCCCGGTACGAGCCATCGCAACGCCTTCATCGTCCACCTGGTCCCTTGCGCCGCCAACTGAAGGCGCTGGAGCGCCGCCCTAGCGTGAAGCCGGGGCAGCGCGCAAGTTCGGGCGGCCGAGTCGGTGAAAGCCCCGCTTCGTCTGGCAACCCCCGGCGCCGGACCCTCGAGCCGAGAACTGTGGCGGCTGCGGCAACGTGTGCTCGTCCAGCAAGAGTTTTCGTTCAGCCATTTAGCGTCTTCTCCCCATCCGGCGACGACGAATATCGAGATCGCCTCCTGCTCAAGCGGAGGCAGGTCCTGCGGTTCAACGGGTTTGAGCTGTTTTGGGCGTAACACGGTTTTGCCACTCCTCAGGGGGATGACTGCTCTCAACCCGATGTGCTTTCGCAAATCGGGATTCGTGCGAGCTGAAGGATTTTTACGCAATCCTTCTGGAACACGGCCCATGGAGAGGCCACCGTCCCTGCACGACCCGCAATTGTTTACCCCATTTCACTTCAAGTCAATTCCATGTATGTCGAAGAGATGGGGTCGAATTTGGATTCAAGTTCGGTCTCGCTTAGCGGATCAGCTCGAGTAGGCGTGTGACCTGGGGGCAGTGCCAGTGGCCCATCAGGTGCAGGGTG
>CAWBCB010000086.1:0-8743 GCA_963787095.1 uncultured Cytophagales bacterium
AACGCGGAAAAATCATAAAACTAAACGAACGTCTTTCATTAAAGTCATTCAATCTGCAATGGTGCGATCTCAATTTTGAAAATCCTGCATCCACTAAAGCTATCTCATCACCGATAACAAAAAACAGAATGAAGAATTTGGAGGTGTCATTAGCCTTGTATGATTATTTAAGAAAAAGTAAAGCAAAAGGATTTGTACTTGAAGCTGCAGCGGAGGAACTGACTCATCATTGTGTGCAGTGCTTGTTGCCGAAATGGTTCGTAGAGCTTCGGTTGAATTAGGAGTAGAAAAATTCTGCAAAGTGCTTGATATTCCAAAAGGCGAAAACATAAAATCTGTCGTTGGCCAGCTACTAAGCTGTGCGTATCAGGGCACAAGCAATTCTTCCGATGCAACTTTTACATCAGCAAAAGAATTGGCTCATTCGCTTGGCGCGCAGTTCCATCAATGGGAAATTGATGAAGAGGTGACTTCGTATGAGACGAAAATAGAAAAAGCGTTAGGTAGAAAGTTAACATGGGATCAAGATGATATTGCGAAACAAAATATTCAAGCCCGGCTACTCATTATCTGGATGCTGCCAACATTAAACGCGCTGTTTTATTAACCACTTCAAATCGAAGCGAAGGAGATGTTGGATATGCTACCATGGATGGCGACACCAGCGGAAGCCTCGCTCCAATTGCGGGCGTTGATAAACCATTTATTTTGCAATGGTTGCGTTGGGCCGAAAAAGAATTGGGATACGCAGGTTTATCGTATGTAAACAATCTGACACCCACTGCGGAACTAAGACCTTCTGATAGAGCCCAGACGGACGAAAAAAGATTTGATGCCTTATTCTATTTTAGTTGAGATTGAAAAATTGGCTATCCGCGATCGCAAGTCACCGATTGAAGTTTTTCACGCTGATGAATGTTAACTCTCTTCAACAAGGAAGTACAGAAAGGTCAATACAAAGAGTACGTTAAAAAATTCTTCAAATTGTGGGCCGCAAACCAATGGAAACGTGAACGCCTGGCTCCTTCCTTCCATTTCGATGATTTAAATGTTGATCCACGCAGTTGGTGTCGCTTTCCAATCCTTTCAGGCAGTTTCAAACACGAACTGGAAGAACTGGATAACCTGTAACGCATCTTGGGCATTAGTCCTTATATTTGCCGATTAATCATCGTTAAAGCACGTTTTTTCTTACTTCCTTGATATGATAAGCTATATTATTTGGGACGGTAGCCCCGAAATTCTCTCGATTGGATCATTTGCGCTGCGTTGGTATGGTCTGTTGTTTGCCTTAGGTTTTTTAATCAGTCAGCAAGTACTTTATTATATTTTCCGAAAAGAGGGCAAGCCTGAAAAAGATGTTGATACACTCACCATTTATATGGTAGTGGCAACCATTCTTGGGGCACGATTAGGCCACGTTATATTTTACCAGCCAGAGCTATTTGTTACCGATCCGTTAAGTATTCTGCTTCCCTTTGAATTTTCGCCATTCAAGTTTACGGGATTGCAAGGTCTTGCGAGTCATGGTGGTGCCTTTGGAATTCTATTTGCATTGTGGCTTTATAGCAGGAAAAAAAAACCGGGTCAAAGTTATATTCAAGTATTAGATCGGATTGTAATTGTGGTGGCTCTTACCGGTGCACTCATACGATCAGGTAAATTTTTTAATTCAGAAATTATCGGCCTTCCTTCTAATAAGCCATTTAGTGTTGTGTTCATCAAAAACAACCTTAAGTTATAAATTTTGCGTTGATTTTGTTGAAGTACATTTTCAAGCCGAACTGTACTAATCGTATCACCTGGTTTTAGGTCAAGCTCTCTGGAGATAATCTTTTCTTTGGTGATTTTATTACCAATAATCAGTACACGGTTTATAGTAACCAATCGATTGGTTTTGGAGGGATTAATTAATGTATCAGCAGCGGTGGGCTGTGCTGCAATTCCAAACAAACCAAAAATCAAAGCCCACATGCCCTTTCTTTTTCTCCTGTTTTTTAAATTTCAGTTAACCCTGATTTAAGTTTTTGGATTGGTTTCGATATGACCAAATTAAGATCAGAACACCAGCAACGAATAGAGGGATACTTAATATTTGCCCCATGTTCAATGGAAGAGTGTTTTCAAAATCTACCTGATTTTCTTTCAAGTATTCATACGCAAATCGAAGGCTCCAGAGGATGATCATAAATACCCCAAAAATTCTTCCGGGTGGAGAGTTTTCTTTATGTTGATTCCAGATCATAAACAGAATAATAAAAAGTATAACGCAGGAAATAGATTCATACAATTGAGCTGCATGCCTGGCAACGCCAAAGGTGTTTATCTTGGCTGCATAGTTTCCATTAGCATCAACATCTAACGTATAATTTAATGGTGCCATTCCTGGCTCATCTACAAATTCCTGATAATAACTCAGAAAATGTTTTACATCACCTTCCAAAAAAGGATTGATTTGGGCTACGGTAGCGCCATTTTTAAAGACAATATAAATATTGATTGGTACACGTCCATTTGCCTCCTCAGGTAAGGACGTATCTTTCTCAACTTTAATATATTCGGCTGGGTTATTTCCATTCTTGTTGTTCATAATACCATCCGTAATCTTATTGATGAACACGACACTAAATGGCTTATTAGAAGGAAGGCCGATAATTTCTGAATTAAAAAAGTTACCTAATCGTATCAGTGCACCGGTAAGAGCCACCACAATTACAATCCGATCTAATACTTGAATATAACTTTGACCAGGTTTTTTTTTCCTGCTATAAAGCCACAATGCAAATAGAATTCCAAAGGCACCACCATGACTCGCAAGACCTTGCAATCCCGTAAACTTGAATGGCGAAAATTCAAAGGGAAGCAGAATACTTAACGGATCGGTAACAAATAGCTCTGGCTGGTAAAATATAACGTGGCCTAATCGTGCCCCAAGAATGGTTGCCACTACCATATAAATGGTGAGTGTATCAACATCTTTTTCAGGCTTGCCCTCTTTTCGGAAAATATAATAAAGTACTTGCTGACTGATTAAAAAACCTAAGGCAAACAGCAGACCATACCAACGCAGCGCAAATGATCCAATCGAGAGAATTTCGGGGCTACCGTCCCAAATAATATAGCTTATCATATCAAGGAAGTAAGAAAAAACGTGCTTTAACGATGATTAATCGGCAAATATAAGGACTAATGCCCAAGATGCGTTACAGGTTATCCAGTTCTTCCAGTTCGTGTTTGAAACTGCCTGAAAGGATTGGAAAGCGACACCAACTGCGTGGATCAACATTTAAATCATCGAAATGGAAGGAAGGAGCCAGGCGTTCACGTTTCCATTGGTTTGCGGCCCACAATCTGAAGAATTTTTTAATGTACTCTTTGTTTTGACTTTTCTGTGCTTCCTTATTGGAGGAGTTAACACTCATCAGCTGAAAAACTTCAATCGGTGACTTGCGATCGCGGATAGCCAATTTTTCAATCTCAACTAAAATGGAATAAGGCATCAGATCTTTTTCATCCGTCTGGGCTCTGTCAGAGGGTCTTAGTTCCGCAGTGGGTGTTAGATTGTTTACATACGATAAACCTGCGTATCCCAATTCTTTTTCGGCCCAACGCAACCATTGCAAAATAAATGGTTTATCAACGCCCGCAATTGGAGCGAGGCTTCCGCTGGTGTCGCCATCCATGGTAGCATATCCAACATCCCCTTCGCTTCGATTTGAAGTGGTTAATAAAACAGCGCGTTTAATGTTGGCGAGCATCCAGATAATGGGTGAGCGTGCCCGGGCTTGAATATTTTGTTTCGCAATATCATCTTGATCCCATGTTAACTTTCTACCTAACGCTTTTTCTATTTTCGTCTCATACGAAGTCACCTCTTCATCAATTTCCCATTGATGGAACTGCGCGCCAAGCGAATGAGCCAATTCTTTTGCTGATGTAAAAGTTGCATCGGAAGAATTGCTTGTGCCCTGATACGCACAGCTTAGTAGCTGGCCAACGACAGATTTTATGTTTTCGCCTTTTGGAATATCAAGCACTTTGCAGAATTTTTCTATTCCTAATTCAACCGAAGCTCTACGAACCATTTCGGCAACGAGCACTGCACACAATGATGAGTCAGCTCCTCCGCTTAAGCTAAGTACAAATCCTTTTGCTTTACTTTTTCTTAAATAATCATACAAGGCTAATGAAGCAGCTTTTGCAAATTCTTCATTCTGTTTTTTGTTATCGGTGATGGGATGAACTTTAGTGGATGCAGGATTTTCAAAATTGAGATCGCACCATTGCAGATTGAATGACTTTAATGAAAGACGTTCGTTTAGTTTTATGATTTTTCCGCGTTGGCCAAAAATGATGTCGCCATCATAGATCATACGACCGGCCTCATTTCCTAATAAATTAACAAATAAATAAGCGCAGTTAAATTTTTCAGAGCCATCTATTACTACCTCCTTTTCGCGCAGCTCACTTTTGCCCATCGCGAAATGACTGGCACTGGGATTCATAATTAAATTTACTCCTTGCTGAGCGAGCCGATATCCCGGACGCTTTTCTTTTCGCCACGCGTCTTCACAAATCTCAAAACCAAATTTAATTCCATGCGCCTCATAGATTAAATCGCCCACTTGAATGGTTTGCCCATCGCGTACAATTTCTTTCACCAATCCAACAGGCCAGGCATCAAACCAGCGCGGTTCATAATGCACACCATCCCGTGCAAGATTTTGTTTGAAGGTAATGCCAATGATTTTTTTATTTTGAATGATACAAACTCCGTTGTAGGTAATTCCTTCTATGCGAACGGGCAACCCGATGCAGGCTGTTATTGAATCGCAATGTGGAATGATTTTCTGAAGATGTGCCCAGGCGCGTTCGCTTAGCCAATCGCTAAGAAATAAATCTTCGCAGCCGTATCCGGTTAAACTGAGTTCGGGAAAACAAAGAATAAGTAGATTCTCTTTTTTGGCTTCTTCAATGGCTGCAATAATGTTGTTCACATTATTCGTCCAGTCCAAAGGTGTTTGGTTTACGGTTGCTCCACCTATGCGTAGCGTGTTGCTCATTGGATTTTACCTAAATATTTAACATCGTGCATGTTTTCTCCGATGCGTCTTGCTCTGCTTTCTTCTTGGTATAACCAAAACCAAGCCCATAAGGTTGCTCACCAATAATTACCTGAGCCGAAAACTCTTTGCTGTTTTTTCCTTTCTTCACATCGGTAACTTCAAACCGAATCTCGTTTCCATTTCGTTGCGCCCATTCAATTATTTTGCTTTTATGATTGGTATTTGAATTAACAACTACCTCTAAATCAAAATACGGACCTATTAGTTTATCAATCACAAACTTTTTGGTGCGCAAATAGCCTTTGTCTAAGTAGATAGCACCTACTAATGCTTCCAAAGCATTGCCTAAGATAACTTGTTTCAGTTGTGTGTTCTTACTATCAAATTGAACGATGGCGGATACACCGATTTTGCGAGCCAAATTATTTAACGATTCGCGATTTACTATGCGCGAACGAATCTCGGTCAGAAAGCCCTCGTCTTTGAAGGGATATTTTTTAAAAAGGTAGTCAGCCACCGCAGCACCTAAAATCGCATCCCCTAAATATTCAAGTCGTTCGTTGGATTCGCGGAAGCCATTTTTTTCTTTCGCGCGCGAACTGTGGAGTGTTGCTAATTTGTAGAGCGCTAAGTTAGAGGGAGTAAAACCGGCAATGGTCTTAATGGCCGTTACTAGTTTCTTATCTTCTTTGGAATTTGATTTTGATAAAGTGAGTAAGTTCCACACAAACCGCGGCCTTACTCTGCCTTTTTAAGAATAATGGAAGCATTATGCCCACCAAAGCCAAACGTATTGCTTAGGGCAATTTTTACTTCTTTCTTCTGAGCCTTGTTAAACGTAAGGTTTAAACGAGGATCAAGACCATCATCATCTGTAAAGTGATTGATAGTAGGAGCAATCACTCCTTCATTAATTGCTAAAAGACAAGCAATCGCTTCAATGGCACCAGCAGCTCCTAATAAATGACCTGTCATTGATTTGGTAGAACTGATGTTCATTTTATAAGCCTGCTCACCAAATACTTTTTGGATGGCTTTAATTTCCCCAATGTCGCCTAGTGGTGTGGATGTACCATGTGTATTGATGTAATCAACCTCTTCTGGCTTTATTCCGGCTTCACTCAAAGCATATTGCATTACCTTGGTAATACCTGCACCTTCCGGATGTGGTGCTGTAATATGATAGGCATCGGCAGACATGCCACCACCTATTATTTCTGCATAAATTTTTGCGCCTCTCCTTTTGGCGTGCTCATATTCCTCAAGAATAAGTGCGCCAGCGCCTTCACCTAACACAAAACCATCACGATCTTTATCATATGGTCTGGAAGCTGTTTCAGGGGAATCATTTCTTTCTGATAAAGCCTTCATGGCGTTAAACCCACCAACCCCAGCTTCACAAACTGCTGCTTCTGATCCACCAGATACAATAATGTCAGCTTTCCCTAATTTAAGGTAAGTGTAGGCATCATAAATAGCATTGGTAGAGGAAGCACAGGCTGAAACGGTTACAAAGTTTGGTCCACGGAAGCCGTACTTTATTGAAATATGACCTGCGCTAATATCGGCAATCATTTTTGGGATGAAGAAAGGATTAAACCGGGGCGTGCCGTCACCTTTTGAGTAGTTCTTTACTTCTTCCTGAAAAGTAAGCAACCCCCCGATACCTGAACCCCATATTACCCCAACACGGTCGGGGTCAAGGTCAGCTAGCGGAAGGTTGGCATCAGATATAGCTTCGTCAGCCACCACCATTGCGTATTGCGAGAACGGATCCATTTTGCGCCCTTCTTTGCGATCCATAAAGTCTTCAAACTTGAAGCCTTTTACCTCGCAGGCGAATTTGGTTCGATAAAGAGTAGTGTCAAACTTTGTTATTGGCCCAGCACCGCTTTTCCCGGCTTTCAAACCCTCCCAATATTGTTGAAGGGTGTTTCCGATGGGTGTTAATGCGCCTGCACCTGTAATTACTACTCGTTTAAATGTCATACTATACGTTAGTGGAGCAAAAAACTGACAATTATTTCTTAACGTTCTCCTCGAGATAAGAAATCGCCTGGCCTACAGTTGCAATGTTTTCGGCCTGGTCGTCAGGGATGGAAAGATTGAATTCCTTTTCGAATTCCATGATTAGTTCTACGGTATCGAGCGAGTCAGCACCTAGATCATTAGTAAAGCTTGCTTCCGGAGTAACTTCAGATTCTTCCACGCCTAGTTTGTCGATGATGATCTGTTTTACTTTTTGTGCGATTTCAGACATGTTTATAAGGTTTAGTAGTATTCAAAAATCTGTGCAAATAAAGAGATTTGGTGCAATATTGTCAAACTTTTTAAAGTCTGTAGGTTAATTATCGATTTGCAAAAATGAAGAAAAAGAGATTAGAAATCGAATATAGCTATGATTTTGAACTATTAGGGATAATTTCATCGGCCAAAGGTTATAAACTTGCGTGGGATATTAACGCAACATTAGCATCAAGGTTGGCGAAACAACGGGACCTCCCAATCCAATTAAAAAATAACCAAACGGTCACTTATGCCCATTATTCTTTCGAGAGTGAAGTGAATATTCTCAAACTATTTCGCAATAAGCCCAATGAGGCAGAATTAATTAAAAATCTTCTTGTGCCGGAATTTCCTCATTATGACTATGTTATACTTTATCAAGGTGATGAGTATCAAAACAACAATCGATTGCATGAACTCTTACGTAATATTTCTACCATCGAATTGGTCGCTTTCATACCTTTGGACGCTTTAAAATCGAAGGATAACTTTATTTTCTAACCAACTTTCATGGAACGTATCTCTTATAACAAGACAAAAATTGTAGCTACAGTAGGTCCTGCATCAAACAATAAAAAAATGTTAACAGCACTTGCACAGGAGGGTGTTGATGTATTCAGGCTCAATTTCTCGCATGGAACTCACGAAGATCATTTGAAGGTGATCAATTTCGTTAGAGAGATAAATCAGGAATTAGGTACAAGCATAGCCTTGTTACAAGATTTACAAGGACCAAAGATCAGGGTAAATGAAATGAAGCCAGGCATTGAGATTGTTGCTGGCCAGGAAATTACGATAACAACCCGTGAGGTGTTGGGAGATAATGTGTTGGTGAGTACCTCTTACGAAGGCTTACCTAACGATGTGAAAGTGGGTGATATGATCTTGGTGGATGATGGTAAGATAGAGTTGAAGGTGAAAGAAGTTCGGGGGATCGATGTGATTTGTACTGTAGTTTATGGAGGTCCGCTTAAATCCCGCAAAGGAATTAATTTACCATTTAGCAAAGTTTCTGCGCCCTCGCTTACCGAGAAGGACATGGAAGATTTGCTATTTGGATTGAAGCAGAACTTGGATTGGGTAGCCTTGTCTTTTGTTCGTAAAGCAGAAGATATTACTTCTTTGAGAGCGATTTTGGATGAACATAAATCAACTACTCGCATTATTGCTAAAATAGAAAAGCCAGAAGCGCTTGAAAATATTGATGCGATTATTGCTGCTACTGACGGAATAATGGTTGCGCGTGGTGATATGGGTGTTGAGATTTATATGGAAGAAGTTCCGATGGTTCAAAAAATGCTGGTTCAAAAATGTAACGCTGCCTCAAAGCCGGTTATTGTTGCAACGCAAATGATGGAGAGCATGATTGAAAACCCTCGCCCTACACGTGC
>CAWBCB010000087.1:0-30103 GCA_963787095.1 uncultured Cytophagales bacterium
CTCGACGTATTGCTGGCACGAAGGGCCGATACGAAACTGCGCCCCACGCGTTGCTCCCGGCGACCACGGCCGACCGCTTCGTTCAGACTGCGACGAAGTGAGGCCCCGCGGCTTTGCGACCCCAGGGTTTCCCCGGGTGTGCCCTGATGCAGGAGACGGTGTTGTCAGAAGAGTACGGGTGTCGCGTCACTCAGGTCAAACACACCTCTTGCGACATCGGCGCGACCCCATGTAAGGCGCGCCCCTTCATCGGCCAGGTAGCTCAGCTGGTTAGAGCGGCGGTCTCATAATCCGCAGGTCGCCGGTTGGGTGAGCGTCTACAACGAGACCGAGCTGTGGGCGCTGACGCTGGCGGTGATCACCATCACGTTGACCGTGGAGTGGGCGGCCTCACAGTTCACCGACCGGCGTGCGTTGCTGCTGGCCGGTGGCGCTGCGGTGGCCACGACGCTGACGAGAGCACCAATCGGCTTCGGCGTGGCGTTGGCCCTCGGTGTCTGCGGGATCGTCCTCGCGATGCGTAGTCGACACGAACGATCGCTGCGGCCGATGGCGGCGCTCGCGATCGCTGGTGGCCTGCTTCCCGCTGCGCTGCACTCGATGGTCAATCTGGCGAAATTCGGCACGCTGATGTCCGTGCCCGGCGACCGGCAACTGCTGTCGTTGACGAGCGCGGAGCGGGCGGCGTGGTTCGCAGGCAACGACGGCAGCTTCTTCTCCCCGCGTTTCCTCCCCACGACGCTCGCTCAATATTGGCGACCCGACACGATTCGATTCGAACGGCTGGTGCCGGGGATCCGATTCGGGCCGCTGGCACCGGATTACGGCAGCTATCCGGTCGAGTCGACCACCCCGGCCTCATCGCTGACGGTGTCCGCCCTCCTGCTGCTCCTCCTGGCAATCGTCGGCGCGGTCTGGCTGCTGAGGCGCCAGGGGCGGACGTGGCTGGTCGTCGTCGGAGCGACAGCGGTCGGTGCAGTGCCGACGTTCGCCATCGGGTTCATCGCGAACCGGTATCTGATCGACATGCTGCCCCCGCTGATCGCGGCGGGGGCGATCGGCGTCTGGGTCGTGTCCGCACTGGACCGTCGGCGGGTGGTCGCCGTCGCGATGTCGGTGTTGGCGGTGTGGGGTCTGTGGGTCAACGCGTCGCTCGCCGTGTGGAACCTGGAGTTGAAATCGCCGGGTTTCACCGAGGTGCGGTACGCCATCGATGATGCCGTGTTCGGCGGCGGACACGACAGCCTGATCACGCTCGACCCGTCAGCCGTGGTGCCCCGCGACGGCGTCGTCGGCCTCGCTGCGGACTGCTCGGGTGTGTGGATCGCCGAGCAGGGCCGCTGGTTCGCCCTGGACCACGCTCCGGGCGTCCGGGCTGTGTCCGGCCGGCACTCGGGCGATGCTGCCGTGCTGGCAGCGGGGGAGACGTGGACGATCGAGATCGCAACGAGTACCGACGGCCGACAGGTGGTGTTCACGTCGGCGGCGGCGGAGTTCGACTTCATCGCGCCGGTTGCCGCAATCGGGTCGATCGACTACGAGATCGTCGTCGACGAGATCATGGGCCTCTACGTCGCCACGATCGACGGCGTTGCGTTCTTCCTGGCGCCGGAGGTGCTCGACACCGACACGCCCGATGTCGACCCCAACCGCGCCGGCGGGTCACCGACCTCGGACCTCTGCCGCACGCTCACCGAACGGCGCTGAGTGCCGACAGGTCAGCGAACGACGCCTCGACGACGGCGTTGCGCCACACCGAACAGCCCGACTCCCATGCCGAACACGGCAATGGCGATCAAGGAGATCGCCGACAGGCCGTCGGAGCCCGTCGCCGGCAGACCATCGGGTGGGACATCGAGGGCGCGCACGGTGATGGTGAAGTTGCCGAGGGTGCCGGTCACCGAGTCGACGGCGCTGCCGACGTACGTACCGGGCACCGTCGGAGCGATGAAATCGACGAACGCCGTGCCGGGGGCGATCCGGGCGTGATCGGGGTGCCGGGTGGAGTGTTGAGATAGGGGCCACAGGTGACGGTGTGCACGGACGATGCGAACGTGACCGTGATGATGTCACCCTGGAGGCATCCCACGACCACCCGGAACGAGTACCCAGGCGGCCCGAAGGGTGGGAACGCCGAGACGGCGGGGGCTCCTGGCGGGTACGCGGGCGGGACGACGCTCACCGTTGGTCCGCGCTGCGAAAAGCTGTCGCGTCCGACGGATTCGCCGACGCAAGGAGCAACGAGAGAAGGGCCCACCAACAGGGCCATCACGATCGCAGCTGCACGCTGCGCGGCCACTCCTGACTGTCGTCGTGCACCCAGCGTCCGCGGTCGACGACCCAATGGACCAGAGGCCACGGTCACAGCGGCCACGGGCGACCGTGCCTGTGTCCGTCGCGATCCGGCGGACGAGGCGTCGGAGGCTCGCCAACCTGACCGACGATCCAACGGTTTCGGGGTTCGTCACCCGGGAGGCCGATCGCCTTCTCAACAAGTGGTTCCATTATTTTATATCCCGCTAAATTAGGATGCACGCCATCGTTGCCTAGTTCTTTCTTCAAGCCATTTCGATCATCAACCATAGCCGAAAAATAATCGAGGTAAACGATGTTATTTTTAGTAGTGTACTCTTTCAACATCTTATTTATAGCAACAATTTTTCCTGCCGGTTCTAATCCGGGTCTCCACGGATAATCAAATGCGGGAACAATGGATGAGATCACTACTTTGATCCCATTCGCTTTAGCTAATTGAGCCATTGCTATAATATTGTCTCGTGTTTGCTCCAGGGTCATTGGGCCTGTATTGCCGGCAATATCATTCGTGCCCGCCAGTATTACCACAACTTTTGGTTTCAGGTCAATTACATCTTGCTTAAAACGAAGTACCATTTGTGGTGTGGTTTGTCCACTAATGCCGCGATTAATGTATTGTTTTCCTTCAAAGAAGGCAGGATCGGTTTTTTCCCAGCCAATGGTAATTGAGTTACCCATAAACACAACCCGGTTTTCATTTGCTTTGGGTGCCGATACTTTTTCATTGTCTTTTTGAAATTTTTTAAGATTAGCCCAATCCATTGGGGGCTGGTCAAAGTTTTTCTTTATCCATAGTAGGCAGGCATCGATCCATTGTTCCTTCGCGGTCTTGTTTGTCATCCCAAAACCATGGGGTCCTTTTGCGTAGATAAATGATTCTACCGGCACTTTATTTTGCTGCAAGGCCGCAACAAATGCTAACGTATTTCCAACCGGAACAACATTATCTGTCAACGCTGAAGTAATAAAAGTAGGTGGAGTTTTAGTAGTTACGTGTAATTCATTTGAATACTCAGCTATATCATCTGCAGACATCCCTAATTCATTGGCCTTTGTTGGAATTTTCTCGCCACTCGCAAAAACTTTTGTTCCAATTAAATTTTGTCGTGAGCCTTGATGCGTAAGGCTATCGGAAAAACTAATGACTGGATAATTCAAAATCATAAAATCAGGACGCAAACTTGTGTTGTTTGGATTTTCTATAACTGCTTTTTGAAAATGAGTTCCGGCTGTAGCCGCAAGATGGCCACCAGCAGAAGAGCCCATGATTCCAATTTTATTGGGATTGAGATTCCACATTTTGGCATTCTCGCGCACTAATTGAATAGCACGCTGAGCATCTTGAAGAGGGCCAATACGTTTGTCAATCATTATGCCTCCTTTTGGCAGGCGATATTTTAATACAAATGCAGCAATGCCTTCTTCATTCAATCGCTTGGCAACATCATATCCTTCATGACTCATGGCCAAAATCCAATAGCCACCACCCGGACAAATTATTACTGACGAGCCTGTTGCCTTAGCGGGATCAGGAAGAAAAACAGTGAGGGTAGGATTTATTACTCCCATGACACGGTCGATATTATCTTTTGTTCCCTTCACCATTGTTGTGTCGAGTGGAGCTGTGGGCATTTGCGAATTAGGAACAGTGCCTTTGTATAAAGGAATTTCTTGTTGTGCGAATGCAAGGTGCGAAAGAAAGAGTAGGCCGAGCAAAGTCTTTTTCATGCGAATTTGTTTCCTTTAAAGTTAGAATTATTTTTATCCATCCTAAAAGTAAAGCCATGAATTATAGATATAGTTTTTTTCTCCTGATAGGCATAATTACTGCGTGTACACCTGAAAACGAATCGTTAACATGGTACAAAGGCAATTTGCATACACACACCTATTGGAGTGATGGTGATGAATTCCCTGAGCTGGTGCTTGATTGGTACAAATCCCAAGGATATGATTTTGTTGCATTGTCGGATCATAATACGTTGGCACAGGAAGAGAAATGGAAAGTAGTTGCAAAGAGTCCGTTGTATGAGGCTAGCTTTCAGAAGTATCTTGAAAAATTTGGCACTGACTGGGTTGTGTATAAAACAGACACGGGTCGTATTCAGGTAAAGTTGAAAACTTTTGCTGAGTATAAATCCAAAATGGAAGAAGCCGGTTTTTTAATTATTCCATCAGAAGAAATAACAAACTATGTAGCAGGCAAAATTCCGGTGCATGTAAATGCAACCAATCTGCAACAATTTATTGCACCCCCTAATGCCCCTACGGTTATTGAAACTATGCAACAATCGGTTGATGCAGTGTTGAAGCAACGCGAAGAGACAGGTGTGCCGATGTTTCCCCACATCAATCATCCAAACTTTCATTGGGCCCTAACGGTTGATGACATGATTGCCTTACAAGGCGAACGCTTCTTTGAAGTGTATAACGGACATCCGTTGGTGCATAATTATGGTGACTCAACACGGATGGGTACTGAAGCAATGTGGGATAAGATCAATCGTGCGTATGCAAACCGCAACCAACCTTTGATGTATGGCTTGGCAACCGATGACAGCCATAGTTATCACCAGTTTGGTACAGCGTTCAGCAATGCGGGTCGCGGTTGGGTAATGGTGCAGGCGAAAAGCCTCGATGCCGCTTCGGTTATCGAAGCTATGGAGGCGGGAAGGTTCTACGCTTCAACAGGCGTTACTTTTAGTAAATTATCTTTTGTGAATAATCAACTGCGAGTTGAAATTGCAGAAGAGGTGGGAGTTGCCTATACAATCGAGGTTATTGGGTTGAAAACCGGAGCAGATGAAACGGAAATTGTTCAAACTCAACAAGGCACCCATGTTAGTTTTGATGTTACAAAAGAATATGTTTTTGTTCGCATCCGCGTTACATCCAACAAGCAAAAAGAAAATCCATTTCAGGATGGTGATCTGGAGATGGCATGGACACAACCAGTTAGTGTAAAGTAGTCTTTAAGAAAGGATATACCTTGTGTTTCTCAATTCAGTCATTCAACGCCTGATACACTAGTGCTTTGTAACTGCCTTCAATTTCTTCGGCATGGGCGCCCCACATTTGCCGATACAATAACACAACCATCTTTTCCTGTGGATCCACCCAATAGATAGTTGAAAACGCACCACCCCACGAATAGGTACCCACCTGATTGGGAGACAGGCTGCTTCCTTTCTCAGTTACGATGGCAAACCCTAACCCAAATTTATTTTCACCAAGTGAAAGATCACCAATTTGATTCATCGTCATCATGCGCACTGTATTGCGACTTAAATAGCGTTTCCCATTATATTCTCCGTTGTTGAGAAGCATTTGAAGGAAGATGGCATAATCATATACAGTAGAAGACAAACCACCACCCCCTGAGAAATAAGATTTCTTTCGAAGCGGGAAGTTCATATCGCCACCCAGTGCAGTGGTATATTTTTTTAATCCCGTTGAATCTTCCATAAAAAAGTTAACCAATCGATTTGCCTTTTCTTCAGGGATATTAAAGTATGTATCATTCATTCCAAGGGGTTGAAAAATTCGTTGATTGAAAAATTCCTCTAATGTTAAACCTGACCAGATTTCAACGAGGCGACCTAGCAAGTCAATATTTAATCCGTATGTCCAGCGCTCTCCCGGCTGATGCGAAAGTGGAAGTGAACCTAAGCGTGTCATAGCATCAGCAAGTGAGCCTTCATATACATCAAGCCCCGCTGTTATTTTATTTTTTGCATAGATCGCATTCGCTTCAGGGCTTCCTATTTGTGCATAGTCAATTCCGGAGGTGTGTGTTAACAAATCCCGAATGGTAATTTTTCGCTTGGCAGGAAGGGTTGTGTACGTAGTATCTTTTGGATTGAACTTGTCTAGCACTTTTAGATCCGCAAAGGAAGGAATGAATTTTGAAACCGGATCTTCCAATAAGAACTTACCTTCTTCATACAACATCATCACCGCTACGCTTGTGATGGCTTTGGTTTGCGAAGCAATTCTAAAAATATCGTCCCTATTCAATTTAGCTTTTGTTTCCAGATCGTTATACCCCGAAGCCTTGTAATAAATTATTTTTCCATCTCGGGCAATGAGTCCAACAGCTCCATTAATCCAACCCTTAGCTACCCATGTGTTCATAGTGCTGTCAATTCGGGCCAGTCGCTCGCCAGAGAACCCAGCTGCCTCGGGTGCAGATTCTTTTAGAACCAGTGACTCTTTTTCTTTTAGTGGTTGGCAGGCAAAGAAAACAACGAGCGTAGACAGAATTATAAAAAGGCGTTTCATAGGTAAGGTTTAGTTTTCTAAGGTAGGATTTTATTAAGATCATTAATTATTTGAGGGAATTTTTTTTAGGCTGAAGCGGAAAGTATTTTTAGTAAAGCATATTTTTTGTGAATCACATTTGAGCATATTTCCAAATATGAAGTGCGTTACGTTTTTTGTAGGTTTGAATACACATGAAGAAAGCAGATTTCAGCCAAATTATTTTTATTGACTACCAATCGGCCACGCCTAAATACCGACAGTTGGCTGATTCCATTCTCAATGCAATAAGAGGTGGTAAACTTCAAAAGGACGATTTACTCCCTTCTATTAATGAACTCAGTTTTAATTTTGAGATTTCGCGTGACACTGCTGAGAAAGGATATAAACATTTGAAAGAAATCGGAGTATTAGGTTCCGTTCCGGGAAAGGGTTTTTACATTACCAATACAACCTTAGATCAGTCCTTAAAAATATTTTTACTATTCAACAAACTAAGCGCGCATAAAAAAATTATTTATGATGCCTTCATTGCTTCGTTGCCGGAGACCGCCTTTGTGGATTTCTTTGTGTACAACAATGATTTTTCATTTTTTAAAAAACTGATCCAGAATCGAAAGGAAGATTACACCCACTATGTAATCATCCCACATTTTATTGAGGGTGATGAAAGTGCTGCCGAGATTATTAACACGTTGGATAAATCTAAGTTAGTGCTGTTGGATAAACTGATTGATGGCGTGGAAGGAGAATACGCATCGGTATATGAAAATTTTGAGGAAGATATTTACAATGCCTTGCTTGAGGCTAAAAGAATTTTATTCCGATACCACACGATAAAAATAATTTTCCCGGAAAATTCTTATTTCCCAAACGAAATTATTCGTGGCATGGAACGATTTTGTTCTGAATACGGATTCAAGCATGCAGTGATTCATGATATTGCTCAAGAGGAAATTAAACCAGGGGAGGTGTATATAAACCTGATGGAGAACGATTTGGTTATTTTGATTGAACGCATCATTGCGCAAAAACTTGAACTAGGAAATGACATTGGAGTGATTTCGTATAACGAAACCCCATTAAAGAAAATAATTCTGAACGGAATCACAACAATCTCAACAGATTTTCAATTGATGGGTGAGAAAACAGCTGAGTTGATTTTAAATCGATCGAATCAGCATGTGGAAATCCCCTTCTATCTTAGGTTGAGGAAATCCCTTTAGATTTCTGTTTTGAAATCTTTTTGATCAACGTCCAATATTCGCGACCATAGCCAACCAGAATTTCTTCACCAACTTTGATCGTGCGAGTTGCTTCAATGAAGCATCGCTTTCCTTCGCTCACATATTCAGCATTGTTGCGCAACCCTTCTAACCGGATAAGCCCACGGGCATCATTGGCATAACGGCCCAATGTTTTTACAGTGGGCAAGGCATTGATTACCGTGTTGCGATTGATGTACATCAAATACCCGTTGTGTCCGTCATCGGCTTTTACTTCGCGCCAGGGCTGAATGCGTCCCTTGTATTCAACGATACGAGTGCCTTTGCTAATTTGAACTTTGGTATAAAGCCCTTTCCCTGATTTTGGTAGTTGCGATTTTCTGACTACCAAAAACTTTTCAAGTAAAGCCATTTAGTTTACTTCAGCGATGGGCGTATGATTATTATAGATTGCATGAAGGTCGCCCAACTCCGTAACAATATCACGCAGCTCTAAAAGCAGTCGCGTTTGCAATAAACCCATGCGGTTGCCTATATCATCTTTCTGGATATCCGTCACGAGATCATCCAATGCCCTGTTGATTTGGGAGAGCAATTTCTTCTGCTCCTCTTGTAACGAAGATGTGCTGCCTTTACCCGAAGCAATGTGATCAGAAATTTTGTTTGCGTAGTCACCAATATTGCGTTCCAGGCTCGCGGTTAATTCCGAATATTTTTTCTTCGGTGGCGAGTGGTGATTTTCCACATGAATCATGATCAGATCGTTTATTAAGTGTGCACTTTGATAGAGATCTTGCATCATATCAAAAACTAAAATGTATAGCCTGCCTGTTTGCAAATTCCCTTTTTCAATTTTTTTAACAAACTTTATAATCTTCGAGTCAAATTTTTCAGTTTGAACTTTAAGTTTCTCTAACTCATTTCTTGATTTGCGCAAGGTACCCTGATCTTCATTTAGCAAGGCGCGTAAACTTTGTACAACAACCTGACGAATTGTTTTAAGTGTTTTGGCCGTATTGGTTTTGCTTTCGCTGATTGCCTGAGGAATGCTCAAGTGCTTAACTTCCAGTAATTGACTCTCGGCTTTTTCAGCTTTTGTTTTGCGATTAAATACAACATGACTGCGCACCAATAGAAATCCTGCCAACACAGTAAGAACAAGCGGCCCAATCGGATCGGTCTTATACATGATGAGTGCTAACAACCCACTTGCCAGCAACGCAACGATGGCGGTAACTAGCCAACCCGCAATTACATTAATAACACCGGCAACGCGATACACAGCACTTTCTCTACCCCAGGCCTGATCGGCAAAGGAAGAACCCATAGCTACCATGAAAGTTACGAAGGTAGTACTGAGAGGAAGTTTTTGAGATGTTCCGTAAGCAATAAGAATACTAGCTACTACCATGTTTATACTGGCACGAATTAAATCGAATGAAGCTTGATCGGCTGCTGCAACGGTATTATCTTTTTCAAATCTAATGGAAAGATTTTTTGCCCAACGGTCGGGCATTACCTTTTCAATCAACCTACCTGCCCACATGGCGCTGCCTACTAGTGCTCTTGAAATAATGTTTGGTTTAAATCGTTCGTCACCACCTTCATCCTGCCTGCCCAATGATACTTCTGTTTCAGTTACTTTTCTGCTCTTACTATTTGTCCATAAGGTAATTACCATAATTGCGCCACCTGTAAACAGAATCCAGGAGGGAGTTGCAATCTTCTCATTTAAAATAGTCATCGAAAAATCGGAAGCTGCCACGCCTGATGCTGCCCATGCCTGAAAAGAAACCAAGCCGGCAACTGAAACACCCATGAAATTCACAAGATCATTTCCTGCAAAGGCCATCGCCAACGAAAAGGTACCTAATAACACAACAATCTTTAATGGATTGATTTTCTTCCACCACATCAACACCTGAATGATGATAGACCAAAAGACAATCGATACAACAATGATCAGTAGGGTGTTATTTGAAATCCATGTTATCTGATCAGAAGTTATAAATGAACTTCCCTTGGCTCCTTTAATCAACAGAAAGTAAACAATAGCAGCGATGGCTAACCCACTAAAGATGGCGCCATATTTTTTTAATGTCTTTTTAAGTTTGAAGGTGAAAATGATGCGAGCAACATGTTGAACAATTGACCCGACAATGAAGGAAAGAAATACCGATAAGAAGATGCCGCCAATAATAGTAACAGCACTTGAGTAGTTAATAATCTGCGACCAGGTTTCAAATCCATTACCGCGATCAAATGAAATTAGTAATCCTGTTACTAGCGCAGCTCCTAACAATTCAAACACAAGCGATACGGTAGTAGAGGTGGGTAATCCCAACGAATTAAAGAAATCCAATAGGATGATATCCGTAAGCATTACCGCCATAAAGACAATGATCACTTTATCGAAGGTGAAGAAGGATGGATTGAAAATTCCATTGCGGGCAATTTCCATCATGCCGCTCGAAAACAGTGAACCAGCCAAAATGCCCAGACTGGCAATTAATAATATAATGCGGAAGGAAGCTACTTTTGAACCAATGGCTGAGTTAAGAAAATTTACTGCATCGTTACTGACTCCAACAATCAAGTCAACACCGGCTGCCACCATCAGGATGACGATAAAAATCAGGTAGAAATCCATTATGATCAGGCTCAGGTAAAATTGGCCTCAAAAATACAGAACTGAAGCTAGTCTTTTAAGGAAAGAAGTATCTTTATGCGCTATGAAGGACTTTAAAAAGTATTTTTTAATTCCCACTACCCCAGACCAGGTTTATCTGGCGTTGACCACTGAATCCACCATTCAATTATGGACGGGCGATATGGCCGAAATGAGTGCAGAACCGGGTACGGAATTCTCGTTGTGGGATGGAAGTATTGTTGGTAAAAACCTTGAATTTGAAAAAGATAAGCGGATTGTGCAGCAATGGTATTTTGGGGATCAGGCTGAGGATTCAATCGTTACCATTAAGTTGCATCAGCAGGATAATGGTACTTCCGTAGAACTCAGACACACTAACATTCCCGATGCTGATTATGACGATATAGTGGAGGGCTGGACGAATGCTTACTTCGGGTCGCTGCAAGATTTTTACGAAGGCGAACCAGGCGTATGAAAGTGATAGAGGAATACTAACATTCCATTAAAAGCAGGTTTGGGATTATCTTTGATCTCCAGCGTTACATCTACTTCAAATTTCGTAATGCCGCGCAAGTTTGCAATCGAATGAAGTTTAGCACGCAAACGAACTTCACTATTCACTAACACCGGCTGATTGAACTTGAATTTTTCAATACCGTAATTGATCATCATTTTAATATTTCTGAACTCAGCAATTTGATCCCACAGATGGGGAACAAGTGAGAGTGTTAAATAACCATGGGCAATGGTACTTTTAAATTGAGTTTCTGCGGCACGCGCAGGATCAGTGTGTATCCATTGATGATCCAATGTGGCATCGGCAAACAAATTAATTTGTTGTTGGGTAATCGTTAAGTATTCCGAAACGCCAAGTTCTTTTCCTTTATATGTTTCGAATTCTTCAAAACTGTTGATGAGTAGAGCGGCCATGGGCGATTGTTTCTTGAAAAGAAAAACACAATATAGCGAAATTCACTTATTCGCAACAGGTGAATAAGTTGGCGATCAAATAATATGATGATCGGGCATAAATACATCTTAACTTTGAGGGTAAGTTCGTCAATAGTCTATGAATCAGATATTTCTTGGATCAATAGTTAAAGAGCCTACGCCCATAACCAAACCGGTGGTGGAACCAGAGATTCTGGCCACTATTGATCCGCAATCGCTTGAAGATTCTTATGTATATGTTCACTGTTATTTTCAAAACGATTCGAGTGAAATGCTCATTCGAGTGTGGCGATCTACTTTTTTAATTGATCGAACCTCGGGTTCAAGAAGTGAATTAATCCATGCTGAAAATATTACCTATGCACCCATCTGGACGGCTATTCCAGGAAAGGCGCCCTATTCTTTTCTCTTAATTTTTTCGGCCTTGCCAAAAGATTGCAAAGTGTTTGATTTGCTTGAAGACATTCCCCAATCCGGTGGATTTTTTGTTTCGGGCATTAAGCGCAATGAGTTGGATGTGTATCATGTTGATATTTTATAAGGTTGTTGCTTTTGAAGCAATTGACAGTTAACAAAATTGCAATTGACAATCAGGATAGTTATTAATGAGCGTTGTCAACTGTTGATTGTCAACTGATAATTTTACCTTGCGCCCATGCAATACCCGGTACTGGAAATTGTTCCTCAGTTAAAAGAGCAACTCACGCAACAGAGAATAATTATTCTTCAAGCACCACCCGGTGCAGGTAAGAGTACGATCCTTCCATTGCAATTAGTAAATGAACCTTGGCTTGCCAAGAAGAAAATAATCATGCTTGAGCCCAGGCGTTTGGCAGCTCGCTCAGTGGCCATGCGAATGGCTTCTTTACTGGAAGAGGAGGTAGGAAAGACGGTTGGCTATCGGGTGCGGTTTGAAAATGTAGTGAGTGCACAAACACGCATTGAGGTTGTGACGGAAGGGATTCTCACGCGCATGATTCAAACCGACAATTCGTTGGAAGGAGTGGGCTTGGTAATTTTTGATGAATTTCATGAGCGAAGTTTACAAGCTGATCTCGCACTCGCATTATGTTATCAGGCTCAACAGGTGCTACGCGATGATTTACGAATCCTGATTATGTCGGCCACGTTGGATGGTGAAAAGATTTCGGCCTTGTTAAACAATGCACCTATACTTACCAGTTTGGGCCGACAATTTCCGATCACGCATAAATATATTGCGGTTGATAAGAGTGATCGGCTGTCAGTTGCTACTGCTCGCGTTATTAAGAAAGCCTTACAAGAACAGAAAGGGGATGTACTTGTTTTTTTACCCGGGGCCGGTGAGATAAAAAGTGTGGCGAGTTTGTTAGAGGCTGAAATTATTTCTGCGCAAGTAGTTCCTCTCTATGGCGATTTGCCTTTTAAGAAACAACAAGAAGCAATTCTTCCACACCCGCAAGGGCAACGAAAGATTGTGTTAGCTACTTCATTGGCCGAAACATCACTAACTATTGAAGGCATTACAACGGTAGTAGACTGTGGCTATGCGCGTGTTCCAAAATTTGATCCACGTAGCGGACTCACACGATTAGAAACAGTTCGCGTTACAAAAGATTCAGCCGATCAACGTGCCGGTCGAGCTGCACGGTTAGGGGTTGGCGTATGTTATCGCATGTGGGCTGAGGCAATGCATCACACGTTACAACCCACGCGTCAACCTGAAATGTTGGAAGCCGATCTTGCTTCGTTTGTATTGGAACTTGCCAATTGGGGAATTCAAAACATAAATGAACTTACGTGGATTACTCAGCCACCAGAAGGAGCCGTGAAGCAAGCACGCGAGTTGTTGCATTCATTGGATGCTCTTGCTGATAGTAAGATTACTGAACGTGGAAAAGAGATGTTGAAACTGCCAACACATCCGCGCATTGCACATATGTTGTTGGCCTCACCATTTTCCCATGAGAGAGGAGCACGGCCTGCAAGCCGAAGTGATACCGAAGGCTTGGGTGAGGGACTCCTTACTCTCGCCACCGACATCGCAGCTATTCTCGAAGAACGCGATCCTTTACCAAAAGAATCCGGTGCAGATTTATCATTACGTATCGAAGTATTAAGAAAGTGGCGTGGTGGTGAACGTGTGTCTGCTGAGCGAAGCGTGCTGGAGCGCATTGAACGATTAGCTTCTTCGTGGCGCAGAATTTTTAAACTTGAAGTGGATAACCGAATGCCAATCGATTCGGAAATAGGAAGATTAGTAAGTGAAGCTTATCCGGAACGCATTGCACAACAACAGGAAAAACAAAGTGTGCGCTATAAGTTGGCGAATGGAAGAGTAGTGCGATTACCTGATCATGATCCGCTGTTGCGGGAATCATGGCTATCCGTTGCCCAGTTGGATGCAGGAAGTAATGAAGGAAAAATATTTTTAGCTGCGCCTTTGAATGAACGCGACCTGATTCATCGCGCGAAAGAAACAGAAGCAATTTATTGGGATGCTGAGCGCGGAATGATTGTAGCCTTAACGGAGAAGCGAATTGGCAACACAGTGTTGTCAAGCAAGCCGCTAACTAACATTTCCGAAGCAACACGCATTAAAATTTTGTGTGATGCCTTGCGAAAAGAAGGATTGAAACTTTTGAACTGGAGTGAAACCCAGCAAGAGTGGCAGGCAAGAGTGATGAGTGTGCGCACATGGCGGCCGGAAGAAGACTGGCCGGATGTAAGCGATAATGCATTGCTAAACACAGCGGAAGAATGGCTTGCTGCTTATCTTACCCAGGTGTCAAAGCGCAGTGATTTTAATAAATTGGATTTACACGCCATCCTTGTGGGATTAATTCCGTGGGAACTATCCAACAAGTTGGATAAACTCGCGCCTACAAAAATTAACGTGCCGAGCGGCTCGCACATAAAACTCAATTATCAGTTGGATGGAAGTGCTCCGGTAATGGAAGTGCGCTTGCAAGAAATGTTTGGGTTGTTGGAAACACCTGCAATAAATGAAGGCAGAACAAAAATTCTGCTTCACCTTCTTTCCCCGGGCTACAAACCGGTTCAGGTAACGCAAGACTTAAAAAGTTTTTGGCAAACTACCTACCATGCCGTTCGCAAGGAATTGCGGATGCGGTACCCGCGGCATCATTGGCCCGAAGACCCATGGACAGCCGAAGCGGTGCGGGGAGTGAAGAAGAGGACACCTCATCCCTAACCCTTCTCCTTAAAAGGAGAAGGGAACATGCTAAGATTTAAAAAGATTACTTTTCCCCTCTCCTAAAGGAGAGGGGCCAGGGGTGAGGTGCTTTCTGATCTCTGCCAGAACCTTCGACATATTCTCTAAAACTTCCTCATTTCTAAACCGAATCACTTTTAGTCCAATCTCTTCTAACTTAAGGGTTCTGAACTTATCATACTCAGGATTATCATTTATAAAATGAATTCCACCATCAACTTCAATAACAAGTTTAGCTTCATGACAATAAAAATCAACGATATAGTTTGATATGGGATGCTGTCTTCTGAATTTGTGATTACTAACTTTTCTATTCCTCAGATTTTGCCATAGAAGATTTTCCGATGGCGTCATCACTTTTTTTAATGACCGGGCGTTTTCGAATATTCTCCACGAAGCATTCTCATGAAAAGGTAATTCCATTGTCTAAACTAACAATTTAGATTGATATCCACCCTCTGTGCAAGTGCGCCTAACTGCAGGTAACACATGACTTAAAAGGAAGACCCATGGACAGCCAAAGCAGTGCGCGGAAATATGAAGAGTTGTCAACAGATAATTGTTATAATATATTTGTTATAAGCTTCACAGATAAACTATGGCTAGACCATTTGAAACTTATTCAAAACGAAATTTAACAAAATCGAGTGAACTAGTTTACGATTCGATAAGTCCTAAACTAAAAAATCAGATATATCATATTTGGGATCAGTTCTTCAGAGTGACTAATGTTCATGAAAATATTGTGGATGAAGCTTGGGAGGAAATTTTTGACATCTTATGCGCTGAAGAGGGTGTCAAATTCCTTCACCGTAGCGACCATTTTGCAAGATTAGATTCTAAAACTCAAGTTGAGAGTTACTTTGAAAAACTTGAGGATACAAATAAAATCCTTGATGTAGTTGAAGTTGTTTTTCTTGTAATGAAAGTTGCGGGCGATCACCATGACAATACCTATGCGTATTATCGAGCTATTGCTTATGATTTTAAAAAATGTGTTGAGGATATTAATAAGAGGTTTAAAGAAAATAACGTAGCGTATCAATATGAAGGAAATAGAATAATAAGGTACTCAAATGATTTAATACATAACGAAGTAACCAAAAAGACAATTAGTTTATTAGAAGAAAACGGATTTGAGAACGCTAATGAAGAATTCTTAAAAGGCCACGAGCATTTCAGACACGATAGATACAAAGAATGTTTAAATGAGTGTCTGAAAGCATTTGAATCGGTGCTCAAAATTTTGATAGTAAGAAATGGATTGAGTTATAGAGATGAAGATACAGCAAAGTCTCTAATTGCAATTGTCTTGAATAACGAATTGATTCCAACTTATCTGCAAAACTCGTTTACTGGTATAAGGACAATTTTGGAGAGTTCTATTTCAACTATAAGAAATAAAAATAGCGCTCATGGTCAAGGGCCAGAAAAAATAATTGTACCAAAGTATCTTGCCAATTATATGCCCTATTTGAGTGGATCAACAATTATTTTTTTGATAGAATCGAGCAGTCGGAGAGAATTTAAATAATATCCTTCTCACCAGCGTCATCTTCAGTTAAGGAACTTGCTTAGATAGAAAGCCTGACTTTAACCTAATCGTTAAACAAAAAAACTATCAACACTAATCTGCAGAAAAGATTGGAAACCAATTGTGGCCATTCATCCCCTTAGTTGGTAATTCCTCTTTTTTCCGTTAGTAATAAAGCATGATTTGATTATATTTATCTGCTCAATTCAATTTCAAATAGAAAACATTAAACACATTTCATATGGCATCCTATTCAATCAATGTAAATGGTAAAAGTCAACAGGTTGATGTGTTACCTGACACTCCTCTATTATGGGTTCTTCGCGATAGCCTGGGCCTGGTAGGTACTAAGTTTGGTTGCGGCATTGCACAATGCGGTGCATGCACGGTTCATTTAAATGGCACTGCCGTGCGATCCTGTTCCATGCCTGTTTCAGCGATTGGCGATAAAAAAATTACCACCATTGAAGGACTTTCTGAAAAAGGAGATCATCCGGTTCAGCAAGCGTGGCAGGAAATTGATGTGCCTCAGTGCGGGTATTGCCAGGCCGGACAAATTATGTCGGCAAGTGCGTTGCTTGCAAAAAATCCCAAACCAACCGAAGAACAAATTGGTGCAGCCATGAATGGAAACATTTGCCGCTGCGGAACATACCATCGCATCAAAGAAGCAGTTGTATTGGCCTCATCAAAAATGAAGTAACATGGAAACGCTTACCAAAACAAACAGACGTGATTTTTTGAAGTTGGGCTTAACCGCTGGGGGCGGATTGATGCTGGGATTCAATTGGAGTAGTGCGTCTGCCATATCGTTCGAAGCAATGAGTGAAGCAACACTTGGCTGCGAATGTTGACTTCAACAGTTATTTATCGATTTCACCCGAGGATGTGATTACTATCTTTTCACCCAATCCTGAGTTAGGCCAAAACATCAAAACTTCTTTTCCCATGATTGTGGCCGAAGAACTTGATGCCGATTGGAAAAAAGTAAAAGTGGTGCAAGCCAATCTCGATTCAAAAAAATATGAACGCCAACTTACTGGTGGAAGTGGTGCCGTGCCGCATAGTTGGGAACGCCTGCGCAAAGCAGGTGCAACTGCCCGACACATGCTGGTGGAAGCTGCCGCTAAGCGATGGAATGTTTCTTCAGATAAATTGATGGCTAACACGGGATATGTGATTCATCCTGATGGAAGAAAATTAACCTATGGTGAATTAGCTACCGAGGCGGCACAGATTCCTGTTCCCACGGAAGTGAAGTTAAAAGACCGAAAAGATTTTAAGATCATCGGGCAGGCAATACACAATGTGGATAATCATGAAATGGTTACCGGCAAGCCGCTGTATGGATTGGATTTCTATCGCGAAGGAATGTTGTATGCGATGATTCAGCGCCCCGCTCAGTTTGGTATGAAATTAAAATCAGTGGACTCCACAGCCGCGAAAGCCATGTCAGGGCATTGTTGATGTGGTTACATTTAAAAATAATGTGGCGGTTGTTGGTAAGTCAACCTGGGAGGTAAGCAAGGCGCGCAAAGCGTTGAAGATTGAATATGAAAAGGAAGGCAACATTGAAAGCACAACCGATCATGATCGCATCTTTAAAGAATTATTGGATAGCAAAGAAGCAACGGTACGCAGACAAGATGGTGATGTAACTACAGCCTTCAAATCTGCAGCGCAGGTAATTACGCGCGAGTATCAATGTCCGTTCTTATCGCATAGCCCCATGGAGCCGATGAACTTCTTTGCGCATGTGCGTGAAGATGGTGTTGAGTTGGCGGGTCCATCGCAAACACCCGACATGGCGCGCAATGCAACCGCTACGTTGCTCGGCATTGCTCCTGATAAAATTACGTTAGAACTCACGCGCTTAGGCGGAGGGTTTGGTCGCAGGTTAAAAGCAGATTATGTATTGGAAGCTGCTGAACTTTCAAGTTTGATCAAAGCTCCGGTAAAAGTTACATGGACGCGTGAAGATGATATGATGGGTGGAAGTTATCGCCCGGCTGTGCGCTATCGTTTTGAAGCAGCGTTGGATGCAAAGGGAAACATGGTTGGCTATAAACTACGCGGAGTAGGTATTAATGCCGGCAACCCAACGCGGGAAGATAATTTTCCGAGTGGTGCAGTTGATAATTTGCTGATTGATTCCGTAGAACATAAATCGCCTATCACAACGGGTGCATGGCGTGCACCCATTACAAACTTTCTCGCTTTCGCGGAACAAGCGTTTTTAGATGAAGTGGCGTTAGCTGCGAAGAAAGATCCCGGTTCAGTTTAGATTGGAGTTGCTGGAGAAAGCAAAGCAATCGCCCACCGGTGCTATTAAGTATGATATCGATCGCATGGTAGGTGTTATAAAACTGGCTGTTGAAAAATCAGGCTGGGGCCAGAAGAAAAATTTAGCGCAAGGGTTTAGTGTGTATTTCTCGCACCGCAGTTATGTAGCGCAGGTAGCAGAGATTGAAATGAAAAATAAAATGCCCGTGTTGAAAAAAATGTATGCCGCTGCCGACTGTGGAATTGTCATTAACCAAAGTGGCGCACGGCAACAAGTAATGGGCGGTATGGTGGATGGCCTCGGCCATGCGTTGTACGGACAACTTACGTTTAAAGACGGTGCTGCCGAGCAAAAGAATTTTAATAACTATCGACTCATCCGCTACAACGAAGTGCCCGAAGTAGAAGTACACTTTATGGATAATGGCATTGACCCAACGGGCTTGGGCGAACCTGCTTTACCACCCACAGGCGGTGCGGTAGCCAACGCAATTTTTAAAGCCACGGGCAAGCGTTTGTACAACCAACCGTTTATGAAACAGGAAGAGATGAAAGGCGTAACGCTGGGGGAGAAGATGTAGTGAACAACCTTTCAAAATAAATTGAATTAAAAATGGGGCCAAAGCCCCATTTTTGATATAAGGAGTATTTAAATAATTGTTAACTGGAATCTATGTGTTTAGTTATATTTAATTTAAAGAATTAACTTTCACTAGGAAGGAACAATTTCGAAACCCATTATTATTAAGAACTATGAACTGGCTAAATGCACTGGAAAGTATTTCAATTATAGCGGCTTCAATAGCTGCAAGTCTTGGAATATTTTCTTGGAGAAGCACTGAGCGATGGAGAAGAAAGTATGAATTAGCTGAGGATGTTCTTTCAAAATTTTATGAGGCTCGCGAGATAATCAAAATAATAAGAAGTCCGTTTGGGATTGGTGGTGAAGGAAAATCAAGAGAAAGAAATAATAATGAAACCCCAGAAGAGAGCGCAATTTATGACAGAGCTTATGTTGTATATGAAAGGTATGAGAATAATAAAGACGTTATTGAAAAGCTATTTTCCTTAAGATTCAGATTTATAAGTCATTTTGGAAAAGAAAACGAAAAACTTTTTATTGAATTATTTAAAATAAGAAATGATGTATTTTCAGCTGCTAGAGAAATTGCTTCAATTAGACTCGGTGAATATGATGATTTGACTATTCCTGAGAAGGGAAAGAAAATGAGAGAACTTAATAATATTATATATTGGACTCACAAGTCAGATGACGATCCAATTGAGAAGCGATTCAATGAACTTATTAATGACGTGGAAGGGGTTTGTAAGAAAATAATAGGACGGAAGTAGAGCGGATATACTCAGAAAACTTTTACACTATGGGATTTAATATATCAGGATTAGTAATCAACAAGAATTACAAGGACACTTTTGATCAATTGCAAAAAGAATTTGGCTGGACTCTTAAAAAAGGGGGAGAAATTAATTTTGAGACAGCCTCTTCTAATTGGAAAGATGATGGTATTTGCGATGTCTATTTTTCAGAAAATGGAACACTCCTTTTTATTAGTATGGATATGTGTGCTGAGTCTTGGGGACTTAAAAATGCTAATACTTTAACTTTTGCACTATCAGAAACTTCGATGGCATTCAATCTTGCTTATTGCGAGAATGATGTATTGAAAAGATCAATAATGCAAGTTGAAGATAATAGAATGACAGAAGAAGGGGAAAAACTTGAGGTTGAAGGTAAATCTGAAGACACCTCTGAGATAATATGGAATCAAATGGAAGTTGTTTTAGGCAAGAGCTTTTGGAGTATCGAACCTGACGAAAAGGCGGAGCGATATCTTTTTGTAAAGGAAGAAAAAGCAACGAGCAATGTTGAGAGTCAAGCAAAAGTATTAGGACAAGAAATTAATAAGGTAGATAAAAGTTCAGCAAAGAAGTGGTGGAAATTTTGGTAGAAACTAGAAGGGGCTAAGACGTTGTATTTTTAAGAGGTTGTAGAGTTACTCGTTTCGAGAACTCTGCGCGAATGAATAAACTTATCATTTTCAAGTATTGTAGTTTTGAAAAGTCGCAGAGTTCCCGTGAAGGGTAACTCTGCGAGGAATAAGTTCTCCGCTTCAGCTGACAATGATAGACTGAAATGAAATGCAAAAGACTCGGTTACTCAGAAAGTTTTACAGCCGATGGACAAGATTTCGTTTTCCGGGCGAATAATAATAAAAGGCTTTCTTAAAATTCTGCTACTCTAACTTCTTTATTTCCTGGTCAATTTGATTAAGCAAATTACTTAGCGAAATTGTAATAGGATTGTAAGTACCTCGTAAAAGACCCATTTGGTTTGAGATTCTTGCGCGAAGAAGGGCTGCGTATTCAGGATTTGTTTTAAGTTCTGTAAAACGTATCGGGTGCATTAATCCCCAGAAAGGCGATGGCACACTCTTGTTGGTGGAGACACCCTCAACATCATAAGCTTCAAAATAAATTCTGTCAAAATCCCTTAGCTGTTCATAGTCTCTTAAAATAACCAATTCAACAATGCGAAGCCTGGTAAATGCTTCGTCATACATGCTAATAATATTTAAACGGAGACTGTCATTTGAAACTGTTTCTAAATTAGTGTTTTTCAATTGTTCAATGGGACCGACTCTGCCTGAAAAGGCAGTGAAAGCATGCGTATAGGCAAAACATGCATCCAATGAATCGTTATATTGAAGATTATCTTTAATAACCTTCAATATAATTCTACTGGAGAGTATACTGTTTTCATGCTCTCGGATATTATCTTTCATTTCTGCTAAATCGGCACCGAGCGCTGCTTTAAATTCTTTGAGTATTTCAATTTCTCTCTTTTTATTTTTACGCGCGTCACTCCATTCCTCAAGATTATATGCAATCAAAATCCCAAGTATAACCACAACGATCTCAAGTACATATCTGTACCATTTAGATTTTAGGTGGTTAATAATATTTCTTACCATTTTGAGTCTATTATGGCTAGCAAAGATATAAAATCAAACTCGAATATTTTTTCGTAGTTGTCTGCCATGTCAATAAACCGCAAGGTACACAACACCATGTTTATTTAATTGCAGGTTTACGTTAATATTAAATCGGTTTCTTAATTTAGTCCGTCTAGCACTTGTTAGAATTTTTCTTCTTTGCAGAGTTACTCGTTTCAAGAACTCTGCGCGAATGAATTAACTTATCATTTACAAATATTTCTATTTGAGGCAGAAGAGCTGAATTGGAGCTATGAGTGTCCACATTGTTTGGATATCGTTCAATTTTTGCATAGCCTTCAAAGAGTGAGTCAACTTCAAAAATGATTTCACGGGTTGTGAAACTAAGCACTTGAAGCTACGTAAACATGCAAAGTAATTGATGTCATCAACGTTTATGATTCAACAGTTCAAGATCTATTATTTTGTTGTGTCATCAGTGATTTTGACTCCCGCAAGATGACTGCAGCTTTTACTGAATCTTAACCATCCTGTAAATTGATAACCAGTAATGTGAATATGAAATATTTCTACGTTCTATTAGTAGCTCTTTATTTCCCTAATGTGCATGCTCAGCGCCTGGTATTGGCTACTTATCAATATGCTGACAATAACCGATTAGATAATATTAAGCCACTTTCAAAATACCTAGCCGACAGTTTAGGGTTTGAAATAGAAATTAAGAGTTATCCTACTGTACACTTGTTTATAGAAGGAATAAAAAAGAATGAAGTTGATATTGCGTTGATAAATACATTTGGCTATTTGTTATTGGAAACAGCTATCAATAAATATGAGATGAAACCCTATGCAGTATTAAAAGTGAAAGAGGGTACACATGATAACTATAAAACTGCAATTTTAGCGCGTAAAAGTATTTCCGTTAGCAATATAAAGGATCTGTATCCAGTAGCTTCCAAATACAGACTAGGCTTAGTCAGTATCGGTTCAACTTCAGGGAATCTAATGCCGCGATTAAAGTTAAGTTCAATAGGTATAGAATCACCTGAAAGTGTTTTTAAATCAGTCGAGTATTGTAATAATCATAAAAATACTATCGACTTGCTTGTAGATGGAAAAATAGATATTTGTGCTGTAGGGAGTACAGAATATTTTAAAGTATTGGCTGACAAAAACAAAGCAGACTCCGTAAGACTTTTATGGCTTTCTTCCGAGATTCCCTTAGGCCCGGTTTTGCTTCATGATAGACTTTCAGAAAGTACGAAACTAAAAGTGCTATCGCTGCTGCTTAGTCTTGATAAGGTAAATGTTGAATCCCTTGAATCTGTAAAATTGGGATGGAGTGAAGCTAAACAGGCTGAAAAATATATTAAAATTGATGGGAGCTATTATGACCAATTCAAGGATCAGTTTGGCAATAAAGAGGCAATGCAAAGGATTTTAATTCAATTTGCGAATTAACTCCAGCATTAGAAAGGTTTCTCACTGCGGTCATTTCAGGCCGGACTATTAGCCTAGGCCTTGGTTCGTGTCCCACGAAACTAAAGCACTTTTTTCTTCACAGATTACTCGTTTCGAAATCTCTGAGCGAATGAATGTTCCAGTGGTAGTTCTGCGGAGAATAAGATTGAGTCGATGCAACGCAATAACGTTGTTGGGCTAGCCGTTTCTAGTCAGAATTACCCATCAACCTAAATAAATTCACCTATGAAAAGTCAAACGCTCGTTTTGCTTTTTGGATTATTCTCCCTGTCGGGTCTTGCACAGGACTCAACAAAGAATAAGAACGATTATAATGTATTCAATTCCTTCCAGTGTAAGGATTGCACGGAGAAGTATTTTGTATCCACCAATTCGGGCCTTCTTCATACTCCAATTGGCCTGCGCGTTGGATTTCTTGGAAAGAAAGGTTTTTATCTGGGTGGTCGCTATGGCAATGGAACCATTTATAATTCTGAGGTTAATGCAACAACCGACACAAAGCTATTCTCCATCACTACTGGATTGATTCTTCCTATTTATATTAAAAATAGATTTAGTGTTCATACCTATTTTGGTGGAGGGTATGGTCAATGGTTTGATAAACGATGGGACACGTGGACTAAAAGCGGTATTGAGGTTGAGGGAGGATTTATGGTTTCTTACAAAAAAGTATCATTGAGTTTTGGAGCCACTGTTTTAAATGGAGAAAAAACCTATGCCATTGGCGATGGAACACTTGGGTTAGGAATTCGATTTTAAAACCAGCATTTGTTTAGTTTTCTGTTTTAGTTTCGGCCACGTTACAAGCGCGCGCCTCGAGACCCAAGGCGTTATAAACATGTGTCCTTACCCACAAGGAGGTAAAAATATTTCGTTTTGGGACTTGTGAGCGATTTGTCGACAAAGCTCTCTCGCACAGTCAGATCTTCCAGCCTGACTGTTCTGCTATTGATTAATGTTTACTTTTCTTAATTTCGTTGGCAACGTGAAACAATGACGCGCTTCGAAACCCAAAGCCGTCATAAACACGGGTCGTTACCCACAAGGTGGTAATAGTTTTCGTTTTCGGACCAGTGAATGATTTGCCAACAAAGATTCTAGTATCACAAGACTAACCAAATAAATAGTATATGAAAACCTTAACGCAAATTGATCGCAGAGATTTCATAAAATCAACTGCTATTATTACTTCAGGGACGCTCGGACTATCGATGATTCCTAACATTAGCGCGGGGACTACACTTGAAACCGATGAACGTGAAAACGTTATTGGACCGAGGGAAGGTTTTTCTCCGCAAATTGGAACGTTATTATCTATGATGACGTGGATGAGAGCTGCAATACAATATCCAGTTAAAGATATGACAACAGAGCAATTAGATTATGTGCATGATAAGGATTCAAATTCGATTGGGGCAATGCTGCTTCATTTGGCTGCAACTGAGAGATATTATCAAATTCATACTTTTGAAGGTAAGAAATGGGGAGACTGGAGTGAGCAGGACAAAAAGCGATTTGACATTGCGATGAATCTTGGTGACGATGCCAGAAAAACAATAAAGGGTAATAACTTAGACTACTATCTAAATACTTTAAAAGAAGTTAGAGAGAACACAATTAAAGAATTCAAAAAAAGAGATGACAAATGGTTATTGTCAGTTGACGAAAACTGGTTTTGGGGACCGACAAATAACTACTGCAAATGGTTTCATGTTTGTGAACATGAATCTAACCACAATGGACAGATTAAGTACATTAAAAGCAGACTGCATTTACGTTAGAACCAGATTCATATGAACTTGTAGAACAGTCACCGTGTGAAGGTATATGATGAGAGCAAGCACGAATTGATTCCTGACTAATGCCTTTTTCATTCTCAATGCATCTTGGTTCGTGTCCCACGAAACACGAGCCTGGAGATGATGATTCAAACATTTCTTTCAATACCGAAGTAGTTGAAGGTTGACTGATAAATATTGGAATCTTTATTTTTTCTTAATTTCGTCTAGCCACATGGAAAAGAAAACGCTTTAAGGATCAAAGCGGTTGCCTGTGACCCGATTGATGAGGATCACTCGCTTAAGCAAAAATGCATCATTACAGAAAAGGATGGGGAGCATCCTAATTTTTATATTAACTAAACTGATACTTATGCCAACCTTCATTAATAATAATATTTCTCTTCATTATGAAATACATGGAACAGGGTCTCCCGTACTTCTTCTTCATGGAGCAGCAGTTAGTTTTAAGTACAACTATGCTCAATTTGGTTGGATTGAAGAATTAACTAATCAGGGATTTCAGGTTATTGGCCTTGACTTTCGAGGTCATGGGGAAAGTGATAAGCCCGTTGATTCGGATTCATACGGAACAATTAATTTATCAAATGATGTAATTGCTTTAATTAAGCATCTGAAATTTGATAAAGTTTCGCTGGTTGCCTACTCAATAGGAACTGCAATCGCCTTAAATTTATTACACACTAATCCTAAGTACTTTTCAAAATCAGTATTAATGGCAACCGGAGATGGACTGTTAGGGTTTCCACCCTTTATACTTGATACTATGCTTCCGGGTCTTGCACAGGTATTTTCTTTTGAAAAACTTCCTGCAGATCTCCCAGCGCATGTTGCAGCCTATTGGAATTTTACCAACGAAATTGGAGCGAAAAAAGAATCAATGATTGCACTTGCAAGTGCCAAATACCCACATTTATCGGTTGAAGATGCTGCAACTATAGACATCCCAACCTTAGTGATAAGTGGAGAACAAGATGTTGTTTTGGGCACAGGTGAGCGTCTTGCTCAGTCCTTGACTAATGGACATTATTTGGAGATTCCTGATGCAGATCATCTCACGTTAGCTTCCGACAGTAGAACACGTGTAGCAGCAATAGACTTTCTTAAGAAGTAGGAGTGGTAAGAATTTTTTCCAAGCCTATAGTTTCTCTTCTTTAAGAAATAGAACAAATCTCAATAAAATCTGGTAATGAGAACCGACTTAATACTTTCAAATATCAGTAAGCACATTACCCTTGATCAAACGGAGATTGAATACTTTCTCTCATTACTACAAGTAAAGGAATTCAACAAGAAAGAGTTAGTATTAAGAGAAGGGGAAATGTGCACAACCTTTAACTATGTAAACGAAGGAACCTTAAGGGCTTTTTATCGGGACGGTGATGACAGGGAATCAACTATAATGTTTGCTATGTCCGACTGGTGGATAACGGATATGCCCTGTTTTATAAATCAGAGTCCATCAATGATATACATAGAAGCGATAACAAAAAGCTATGTTCTTCAAATAACAAAAGAGGATATTGATTCGCTCTACTTAAAGATTCCAAAGTTCGAACGATTTTTTAGAATCCTGATGCAAAATGCATACATAAGAGAACAGCTTCGGATACTTCAAAACCTATCGATGCCAGCAGAGACCAGGTACAACAATTTTATAAAAAAGTACCCGGAAATAGTTCAGCAAGTGACTCAGAAAAACATCGCTTCCTATCTAGGTATAACGCCTGAGTTTTTAAGTGTTATTAGGAAAAACCGAGCGGGGTCAACTTCTTAATGTACCTTAAGAGTAGCTAACAGCCAAAAGATGTTACTTGCGGAAAAAAAATTATGATGATACTTATTGCGGGCCCATACAGAGGCGGTACTGGCGACAATCCGGAATTGATGAAAAATAATTTAACCAGGCTAGAGTCTGTTGCGTTGCCAATTTTTAAATTGGGGCACATACCAATGATTGGCGAATGGGTTGCTTTGCCGCTGCTTAAATTGGCTGGTTCCACGCGGCCCGGAGATGACACATGGAATGAAATTCAGTATCCCGTAGCACATAGGCTTCTCGAGAAGTGCGATGCGGTGCTGAGACTTGAAGGAGAATCGGCTGGTGCGGACAATGATGTAAGGATTGCTAAAGAAAGAGGCTTGAAGATTTATTATAGAATAGAAGACATTCCTGGTAACGTTTGACAATGGGAGGATCGATTTAGTATCGCTAAAAACGACTATCTTTTAATTGATATTCAAGACCCAACCAAGGATCTATGAAAACTGATTACTCGGGTTGTTACTGTTTGGTATTTCTAGATTTCATCGATAGAGCAACAAAACAGAAAGAGGTTGGATGGGCTTATACGGAAAGCTAATCTAAATGGAATATGAACGACAGATGGATAAATCAGATTGATGCAATAACCAAAGATTTTAATCAATCATTTGGTATGTTGACAATGGAACAATTAAACTGGAAGCCTAATCCGAATACATGGAGCATTGGGCAAAATCTTGATCACTTAATTGTTATTAATGGGACGTATCATCCGATAATTAAAGCGATTAGAGCGGGCACGTATAAACTCCCGTATATTTCCAAATTGGACTTTATGGTTTCGTTTTTAGGGCGGACGGTTTTAAAGGCAGTTCAACCAGATAGAAAAAAAAGAATGAAAACATTTCCTATTTGGGAACCAGCCAAAAGCGATATTAAGCCTGATATTTGGGAAAGATTTGAACAGCAACAGACTGATTTAAAAAAACTGATTCAATCTTCTTCAGACTTACTGGATACTGGATTAGTAATTTCATCGCCAGCAAATAGAAATATTGTTTACAAGCTAGAAACAGCATTTGACATAATAGTAAGCCACGAGCTAAGGCATTTTGAACAGTCAAAGGAGGTTGAGAACCTTAGAAAGGCGTAAAAGATTCGGACTCCGCTCAGCACAACAAAAATGTTTCTCTGGTATTAGTGTTTCCCTACCTGACGGGAAACTGTGAGTATGTTTAATTTCTTTAATTTAGTTTAATGTAATGCCGAACAATTAAGCGCTTTTGTCAGCGTTTTGAAATCATGAAACAATTACTTACAACCTTGATTTGTATTCTATGTGCAGGTGGTCTTTATGCACAAGATAACTGTTTTGAGAAATGCAGGGAGAACTTTGAGAAGTCGACAACTCGGGTTCCAGAAAGGAACTTTCAAATTCTTCGAGAACTCATTGGGTGCAAGGCTCCTAATTTTAATGTTAAGACCATTGAAGGAGTGGAGCTCAATTTAGACCATCTAAAGGGTAAAGTTATTGTGATTAATTTCTGGTTCGAAGGCTGTGCACCTTGCATTACCGAGTTACCGGCATTGAATAGACTAAAGGAAGAATATGAATCAAAGGATGTAGTCTTTATAGCTTTTGGCAGAGACAACACGAAATCAATAAAGGAATTTCTAAAAACCAGAGACTTCAAGTATCATCTCGTATCGAACGAATATGATTTAATAAACGACTATTGCATAATTGGTGGCTGGCCAACAAATATGGTGCTTGATAAAAATGGAATCTTGCGGCAACTATTTAATGATGGAGCAGTAGGCGAACGAGCAAAGACTTACGCCTACGAAAAAATGAAACCTACTATTGATCAGTATTTATTGGAGTAGAATTTAATGAATTTTTTGTATTGTTGTTTAATAGATGATGCATGACGATTAAAGATCTAAAAGGCACGTTAGTCCATTGGAGATTCACCAAAGAACGATTAATAAATCTAACCATTGGGTTATCAGCAATTTTGATTTATGAGTTTGTGGCGAGACCTATCTATCGGCCATTCATTTACAGAAACAACATCAACGACTTTCATCTAGCGGATACCATCGGTAATACATTGGGTACTATTGCAACAGTATTTGTTCTAATTGGATTAATTGGTGAGGGTAGAGCACAACATTTGTTTTTAATTAAGACGATTTCAATTAGTGTGGTTTTATATGAAGTTGCTCATCCGCTGTTAGGAAAGCCAATAGATCCTTGGGATATACTTGCAACTATTTTAACAGGCGGGCTATGCTTTTTATTGTATAAGGCAATTTATCCCGTAAGGATGAAAGAGAGATAAATTGAATTAGCCAATGAAAATAAATCAAACTATGTGTGCGGCACTTTTACTTTTAGCAAGCTGCAAAAATGGAACCCACCGGGAAGTCACAAATTCAATGAGTAAGGATGTTGTTGCGACTGAATTTGTGGATGCCTTTTATTCATTCAATAGAGATTCGTTACAATCCAAACTATCCTTGGCTAAGGAGTCTCAGCCCAGCATCTTGTATTATCAGAAGTGGGCAGAGTGCGGAAACTACAAAATAGTTGCGCGTGGTGATTATATTGAAAAGACTGATTCTCTTGTACTGGTTCCTGTTACTGTAAAGGATGATCTGATGGGCGCCCTTAATATAGATTTCAATGTGACCGACACGTTTCATCTTTCAATACGAAACGGAAAAATTCATTCAGTACAAACATCCTCTAACGACCCAGATGAGTATTATAAGGCCAAAGAATGGGTAAAACTGAATCGTCCCGATTTAGTTGAAAAAGCGTGTGAAGGAATTTGGGAAGGTGGACCTACACCTTGCGAATGTGTTCAGGGAATGGTGAAAGGATTTGCTGAATTTATAGCAGCACAAACTAACTAACTAACCCTCTTCTCAAACTCCATAATTAAATGCTTTCCAAGCAGCACATTAAGCGAGGTATTTAATGTAAAGATAGTGTGATAGATTTCGCTGTTAGCGGGGTCATTTTTGATCTGCTTGTTCATTGCCTTGCGATTGAAATAATACAAAGCCGGGTACCCCAAAAGTAAAAGCAAATAGGAAGTAGAACTTCTTTTAGTAGGATGGACTTGTTTTAAAGTAAGATGGTTGATTGCAGCCAGAGTTCTGAGTCTTAATACGCCACTGAGAAAAATTTTACTAAAGTAGCCATCGTTACTATTATCCCAATTGGTAAAGGCATTCAATTCGTTGGGGGCAGGTGCTCCGTAATGTTCGCTCTCCATTATGAATTGCGAAAACCTACTTCGAAGCGAAGAAGTATTAGGTGTAGTAAGAATAAAAATTCCACCTGGTTTAAGAATGCGATTAACTTCCTGAAATAGAAAATATTGATTGGGTAAGTGTTCAATGGTTTCGCAACAGATAACAAGATCAATAGAATGATCTTCAATCGGAAAATGTTTTTGAAGATCAATATGCTGAACCATTGTTTTGGCAAACTGATTTTGATTGGGAAATAAATCAAAGGCCTTTACAGTGGCTCCGGTCTCTTCAAACAAATGAGTAATGTATCCGCGTCCGGCTGAGAGATCACAAATAGTTTTTGATTGAAGAAATTCTTTGTGCTGTTGGGTATAATTCCTA
>CAWBCB010000088.1:0-10499 GCA_963787095.1 uncultured Cytophagales bacterium
AGGTAAACCTTTTCCCAAAAGTGGTGATTTGGAGCGATGGGCGAACCAAGGAGTATTGCTTCTTAATGCAACACTTACGGTTAGAGGCTCTTCGCCAGGATCACATCAAAAAAAAGGGTGGGAGGAATTTACTGACGCTGTTATAAAAGTAATATCCGATGAGAAGAACAACGTAGTGTTTTTACTATGGGGTGCCTATGCACAAAAGAAAGGAGAGATTATAGATCGCTCTAAGCATCTTGTGTTGATGTCGGCACATCCATCACCGTTCTCAGCCGACCGTGGTTTTTTTGGGAACAAACATTTCAGTAAGACAAATGCTTACTTAAAGAGTAAAGGATTAAAAGAGATTGATTGGTGAGGTTGGAAGATACTTGATCCTGGATACTAGCCTTAGGCTTTACTTCAAGTATCCAGAATCCAGTATCTGATTTTATTTAACCAATTTAAAGAATCTGTTCCAGCGGATCTTGTTTAAGAAGTTTCCGTGCTTATTGATGGATAGCCAGATAAAAAATCCTTTCCCTACAATATGATCTTCAGGTACAAAGCCCCAGTAACGTGAGTCGAGTGAGTTATGACGATTATCACCCATCATAAAATAATAATTCTGTTTGAAAGTGTATTCAACAACTTCCTTCCCATCAATTATTAGTTTGTCACCTTCAATTTTTACATCCTTATTCAAGTCGTAATCTTTGATGGTGCGCCCGTAGGTGTAAAGGGTTGAATCATTAATGACAATTTTCATCCCCTCTTTCGGAATGGTTAATGGACCGTAATTGTCACCGTTCCACTTCGTATATTTTGTTCCCGGGAAAATGCGTGCATCAGGTCCTTCATGGGTTCTGTAATCTTCGGACACAGAAGTGATATAGGGCAAAGCTTTCAATTCATCAACTTTAGCCTTTGTAAGAAACATCTGATACACTACCTTATTGGTTTCTGGACGACCTTGAAAACTATAATCATCAGGGTCGATATCTAACTTCTCAAGATTGCGTTCATTAATTTCGTCTTTAGAGGTTACGAGGTAACTTAATTGTTCCTCAGGAGGATTGGGTTGCGCTTCGCCATTGATAAACAATTGACGATCTTTTAGTTCAAGCACATCGCCAGGAACAGCTACACATCGTTTGATATAATTTGTTTTAAGATCAACCGGGTAATCAATCCAGGTTGATGAGTTCATGTTCGGATAATTGTTTTCAGCAATACCCGGAACATTAAACACCACAACATCATTTCGCTTTACGTGCGTAAAGCCAGGCAAGCGATAAGTTGGTAATTGAACCCAATCTAAGTAGGAGGGGATGTTTGTAAACCAGATTTTCTGATGCGTGAGCGGAATTTGAAGCGGTGTGCGCGGTGTCCGTGTTCCATAGTGAAACTTGCTTACAAAAAGGAAATCACCCACCAGCATTGAGTTTTCCATAGAAGGAGTGGGAATGGTATAAGCCTCCATAATGAGCCAACGGATGAGCGTTGCTGCCACTACTGCAAACAAGATGGCATCCCACCATTCGCGCAAAGCAGATTTTGGTTTTTGCTTAGTTTCCTCTTTTTTCTCCCAAAACTTCCAATTCATAATCTTTTTACTATTTAAAATCTGGCAAATAAAATCATTTTTGATTTAGCACGGGCTACACCTTTAAAAAATCATCCATGGTAAATACTCCTTTTTTGTCGGCAAGCCACTCAGCAACCATAACAGCACCCAAAGCAAACCCTTCGCGGGAATGGGCTGTGTGTGTTATTTCAAGATCATCAATGGCTGATTGATACTTTACTGTATGAGTTCCTGGTGCCGGATCGATACGGAATGAATTGATTGAAAGTGCTTCGTCTTTACCGGTAGCTCCTAATTTCCATTCCTTCTTACGATTCAAATTTTTGATCACACCTTCCGCCAAGGTAATAGCGGTGCCACTGGGGGCATCCTTCTTTTGGGTATGATGAGTTTCATCAATGGATACTGCGTATTGAGGATATCGATCCATCATCTGCGCAAGCAATTGATTTAATTTAAAAAACAGATTTACACCTAAACTGTAGTTTGATGCATAAAAGAATGTTCCGGTTTTCTCAATGCAATACTTTTCAATTTCAGATTTGTGATCCAGCCACCCTGTTGTTCCGCATGCCACAGGAATTCTTTTTTCAAAACAAGTTTTTAGATTGTTAACAACGGCTTCGGGTTGAGTAAACTCTATAGCGACATCAACGGGTTTATTGAAGTCAGAAAAATTATCACCCACGTCAATTTTGCCAACAATTTCATGACCACGGTTAATAGCAATCCCTTCAATGATTTTGCCCATCTTCCCATATCCAATCAACAGTATTTTCATTTTATTCATTCTTTTAAACACATAGAGACCTAGTCAAATAAGGAGAACTAACGCAACATTCGGTGACCAAACCTTTCTTCACCTCAATGCTCTGATAAATTAGTTCGTCAAGTTATTTCTTATCAATCTCAGTGTGTCTATGTGGTTAATAATAATCAAAATCTTAACTTCAATGCAAGTCCAGTGTTTCGTCCAATCATGAGATTGTTTTCCATGGTGGGTTCAAGGGTTATTTGCAATTTGGGATTTAGATCAAACTCTTTTAGATGCGCGTCCACATGCGCATCTACCATTTGAAGAATATAAAAAAATCCCGTAAGGATGATGAAGAAATCCCGTTCACGTCTGGTTCGATCAATAACCGTGCGAAGTTGATCGGTTGTAAGATTATCTGGACTTACTCCGCCATTTAAAGATGGATCGTTCAATAAGATCATACAAATCATTTTTAAATCTAAGATTAAGTTTTTGATATATACTTACTCCATAAATCAATCCACCAAAGCCACCGTATACTAAGGGTATTTTCCAATACTTCTTATTGTAAAATTGACCAGAACCAGGAAAGACAGCGGCATAGAGCATTGCTTTACGCGGATCATATCTAGCGGCATACGATTCAATTTTTTCTACAGGCCTATTGGTCTGCACCAGGGTATCAGATAAATTTCCAGAAGGAATTGTATCTCTTCCATCCTGTGAAAAACAGAAGTTAAATACAAAAAGTAGAATGCCTATAATGCCGGCTCCACGCATGTTATACTTTTAGGATATCAAGAATCCGGTTAAGGTCTTCAATTGACAGAAAGGGAATTCGGATATCGCCCTTCTTGCCATCGCTCTTTACACTAACTTTCGTGCCAAAGTGTGATGATAACCGGGTTTGAAGTTGTGTAACTTCTTTTGGCTGTGCGGATGGAGTAGTGGTGGTGCTTGTTTCTTTCGCAGTTGATGCTAATTCTCGGGCAAGTTCTTCCACTTTGCGTACGGAAAGATCTTCGGCCAATGTTTTCTTGAAAATGTAAAGTTGAGAGTCAGAATTTTCAACGTTGATGATCGCGCGGGCGTGCCCCATCGTGAGTTTATTATCACGCATGGCGATTTGAATATCTGGCGGAAGCTTTAATAAACGCAAGTAATTGGTAACGGTTGACCGACTTTTACCAACCCGGTCGCCAAGTTCCTCCTGCTTCAAATTACATTCGCTAATCAGGCGCTGATAACTAAGCGAAATTTCAATCGGATTAAGATTTTCGCGCTGAATATTTTCAATCAACGCCATCTCAAGCATTTGCTGATCATCAGCCGTGCGCACGTAAGCCGGAATCTTTGTGAGACCTGCTAACTTTGATGCTTGAAACCTGCGCTCACCAGAGATTAACTGATATTGATTATTGGAAAATTTACGAACTGTAATGGGCTGAATGATGCCGTGTACTTTAATCGACTCTGATAATTCTTTTAATGCCTCCTGGTCAAAATGTTGGCGTGGTTGAAATGGATTGGTCTCAATTTCTGAAAGCAATATTTCATTGATAGAGTCGGTTACAACTTTATTTTCTTTCTCTCTAACCGGAGAGGTTACGTCAACATCTAATTTTTCATCTTCTGGAGTATCGCTCAGCAATGCGCTTAAGCCTCTACCTAATGCTTTTTTCTTGCTCATTTTACTATTCCGTTTTTATCCAGGATTTCATGAGCCAGATTCAAATAACTAATAGCTCCTTTGCTTTCGGCATCATGAACAATAACGGGTAATCCAAAACTTGGTGACTCACTCAATTTTACGTTGCGTGGTATAATGGTTTTGAAAGCGATGTTCTTGAAATGCGTACGTACTTCTTCAACAACCTGATTTCCCAACGAGGTGCGAGAATCATAAAGTGTTAATAGAATGCCTTCTATTTCCAATCTTGGATTAAGCCTTGTTTGAATAATCTTAATGGTGTTCAATAATTTTCCTAAACCTTCCAATGCAAAATATTCGCACTGTACCGGAATCATAACCGAATCTGCTGCGGTTAATGAGTTGATGGTAATCAAACCCAATGAAGGTGAACAGTCAATGATTATAAAATCGTATAAATCTTTGATAGAAGCGAGCGCATTTTTCATCTTCTCCTCCCGCTGTTCTATGTTTACCATCTCTACTTCGGCACCCACCAAATCAATGTGCGAGGGAAGTATATCTAAGTATTTTAAGTCATTCTTTACAATGGCATCCAATGGATTTACTCCATCCACCATGCATTCGTAAATTCCTTTTTTAACTTCTTTGGGGTTAATACCTAAACCTGAGGTGGAGTTAGCTTGAGGATCAGCATCAACCAATAAGGTCTTGCACTCAAGCACAGCCAGGCTGGCAGCCAGATTGATGGCCGTAGTGGTTTTGCCTACGCCTCCTTTTTGATTTGCAATGGCGATAATTTTACCCATTCTAAGGTTTCTGTGGTTGTTCAGTTAAAAAAATAGCCCCGACTTAATCGGGGCTACAAATATAGGGTAATGTGTGGATGTATCAAGTTGCCGAAAACCTGAAATTCATGGCTATTGAGCTTGAATTTACTTCTTTTTAGACGCCTTTCTGGCTTCCTCACTGGCTTTCATTGCCTGCTCTAGCTTACTCATGAAACTCGATTTTTTACCGGTTCCCCCACTGGCAACGAGTTTCTTTTTATGGTCTTCCATAACCGCCATAATTTTGTCTTCATCCACAAATCGTTTGATGATGGCTTGCTGCGAAAACGTAATCAGGTTGGAAACGAAATAATAAAAACTTAAACCCGCTGAGAAGTTATTCAACACGAACATGAACACAACCGGCATGATGTAGCCCATCGATTTCATAGGACCTTGAACTGCGCTGAGTTGATTGTTTTGCCATGTATAGATAATGGTAGAAGCAGTCATCAAAAGAACGAACAAACTTACGTGACTTCCATAGAAAGGAATTGTGAATGGAAGATTAACGATTGAGTCATACGTAGAAAGATCTTCTGCCCATAAAAATGCTTTTTGCCTTAATTCAATTGAAACAGGAAAGAAGTAAAACATGGCAAACAAAATCGGCATTTGAAGCACAAGAGGAATGCAACCACTAAAGGGATTAACACCGGCCTCTTTATACAGCTTCATTTGGTCTTGCTGATTTTGAGTCATGTTATCGCCATTCTTCTCCTTGATGAGATCCAACTCAGGTTTCAATAATTTCATTTTTGCCATTCCCAGGTAAGATTTGTAGGAGAGTGGCAGCAATAAAATTTTAACAAAGAGAACAAGCAATACAATGATGATTCCGTAGTTGCTGATAAACCCTTCTAAGAATTTGAAGATTGGAATAATAACAAACTTATTAATCCACAACATGGGAGGCCATCCCAAATCCAGATTCTTTGAAAAGTCTTCTGCAATAGTGGGGAGTATTTCATAATCATTGGGCCCGAAATAATAATTGAAGGAAGCCTTCTTTGAGGATACATCTTCAGCAGGGATCAATAATTCGAGATCAGCTACTTTAACGACTTGTTCGTTATTTACGTCAGCAACTATTTGTACCTCGCCACCCGCGAAAGAATTTTTAGCTATGATGGAAGAGATGAAAAATTTCTGACGGATGGATACCCACTTTATGGGTGTTGTAAGCGATTCTGATTCAAGATCGGTTGATGTTTGTGACGTGTAATCGAACTCACCGTTGCTGAGGAAATAATTGATATTGGTTTTGCTGCGACTGTCCGCAATTGCTTTTTCCTGTAAAGGAATTTCATCATGCCAACGATACGTAAGATTTTTACCATTCAGCGCGGTGCCAGCAGTTTGCAATTCATACCCAATCTGATAACCCGTTGGGGGAATCGAATAAATGTGTTTTATAAAACCTGATTCGCTCGTCTTTGCTGTAAAGATTACAAGGGTAGTATCATTTTTCTTTGAGGTTGATACCGCATAATAAAGTTTATACAAGTCAACGTCCTTGCCTTCATAATTGGCGATCAGCGAAAAGCGATTGTTGTCTTTTTGCGCCAGGAATAAAGGAGTTTGAGAATAGGTTTTAAAATTCTTGAGTTCAACTTCCTGAATCTGTCCTTGATTGGAGAGTTGGATTTTCAAATCACTGTTTTCAATAGCCGTTAACCTTTCAAAGCCAGAAAGGAATGAACCTAACCCACCGTATTGCTTAATGGCAACACTATCCATTTGGAAATTCTGCGTCTGCGATTTCTCCTCCAAACTGTCTTTTGCAAATGCTTCAGTAGTCGCTTGGGCAGGCGCAGCCTTGGGGGGCTCTGGAGTAGGTGCTAAAAAATTAAAATATACTAAGAGAAGTACTGCAATGAGCGTAAGTCCTATGGCCGAATTTCTATCCATTATATGTTAGTAGGAAAATGAGCGTATTTATTTTAAACGAGTTCAGTTTTTTCAAATCGGTATTAAAACCAATTACGATGTAGATTTTTTATTGTTCATAGCTGCTTCCACAAACTTTACAAAAAGCGGATGTGGGTTTAATACGGTGCTTTTTAATTCCGGGTGATATTGAACACCCACAAACCATGGGTGATCTTTTAATTCAACAATTTCAACTAAGTTGGTATCCGGATTGATGCCGACAGCTTTTAATCCAGCTTCTTCCATTTGATCGAGGTACTTGTTATTAAATTCATAACGATGACGGTGCCGTTCTTGTATGTTGGTAGTATCACCATAAATATGAAACGCCTTAGATCCTTTCTTAATCTTGCAGGCATATGACCCCAGGCGCATCGTGCCGCCTTTGTTGGTGATCTTCTTTTGCTCCTCCATCATGTCAATCACCGGGTGTTTTGTTTTTGGATTTAGTTCGGTAGTGCTGGCATCAGATAAATGTAACACATGACGGGCAAACTCTACCACAGCACATTGCATTCCTAAACAGATTCCAAGAAAAGGAATCTTATTTTCACGCACATATTTAATGGCTTCAATTTTTCCTTCCAATCCGCGTTCACCAAAACCAGGTGCCACCAACACCGCATTTAATCCTCCCAGGATTCCCGCAACTGTGTCTTTATGAATGTCTTCCGATGAAATCCATTTCAAACTTACTTTGCAATCGTTTTGCGCACCGGCATGAATGAATGCTTCTGCAATGGATTTATAAGCATCCGGTAACGAAACATACTTACCGACTAACCCAATAGTAACCTCATTGATAGGATTTTTCAGTTTGCCAAGAAAGACTTTCCATTGTTCAAGATCGGGTTCTTGCTTAGGGGTGATTTTTAGTTTTGCAAGCACGCGTTCGTCCAACTTCTCTTTACGCATGAGCATGGGCACATCGTAAATCGTGTCCGCATCAATTGCTTCTATTACCGAATTCAAATTAACGTTGCAGAACAATGCCAACTTCTTTCTGATTTCCATTGACAGCGCATGTTCTGTGCGGCACACCAAAATATCTGGTTGAATTCCGTAGGAGAGGAGTTCCTTAACCGAGTGTTGGGTGGGTTTTGTTTTTAATTCCTTTGCAGCACTTAAATAGGGAATAAGTGTGAGGTGAATTACCAGCGCATTATTTGACCCCAAATCCCAACGAACCTGACGGACAGCTTCAACAAAAGGCAAAGATTCAATATCACCAACAGAGCCACCAATTTCGGTTATTATAAAGTCATACTTGCCGCTATCGCCTAATAAAAAGATGTTACGCTTAATCTCGTCTGTGATATGCGGCACCACCTGAACGGTCTTGCCTAAATACTCACCTTTCCGCTCTTTGGTGATTACATTATTATAGATGCGACCCGTGGTAATGTTATTAGCCTGAGAGGTTGCTTCATTCAGGAAGCGCTCATAATGACCTAAATCTAAATCTGTTTCGGCTCCGTCATCCGTTACGTAACATTCGCCATGCTCATAAGGATTAAGCGTGCCTGGGTCTATATTAATATAGGGATCAAATTTTTGGATGGTTACAGAAAAGCCTCTGGCTTGCAGCAACATACCTAAGGATGAGGAGATGATGCCCTTTCCCAAGGAGGAAGTTACCCCACCGGTTACGAATATATATTTAGCTGTTGACATGGAACCCCGACCTAAAATTTTGGTCGCAAAGGTAGCCTATTTGATTCTTTTACAAACCCCGGAATTTCAATTTATTTCGTTTTTGACGAATTTATGGATATGTTTGGTGCTACGATATTTGTAAAGGGAAGGTTACATTAATCGTTTTGATAGAATACATAAGTTGAATTTTACTTTTCCTATGAGACGATTCTCCAAGCTAACATTCAGTCTGTGTTTTACGGTTGTCTCCCTTTTCTTCAATTCTTATTTATCAATTGCTGGTGTTAATGAGGCGAAAGCAGAACCTTGTCTTATTACCGCTGAGGAATTTAACGAAAATCCGCCTCCATCAGCCGCAATTGATTTTGTTCCATTAAGTTTATTTGTAGGAGCTGGTAGAAATTCAATTTGGTTAAGAGCAGCCATAAATGAGCCTGGAAATGTTTATGTAGCTATATATACCTCTGATCCTGGCGCAATGACCGGGGCACAAATAAGGACAGCCGCAATTACTGCTGGAGTTCAAAATTCACCTGTTAATGGGGCCGTTGAGTTTGCAGGAACAACTCCTGTTGGTACACTATCGCAACAGCAACAATTTACGGCTGCATCAGTACCATCATTCCCCTCCTTTCCAGGCACTCCCTATGCAGGTACCCGATACACAGGCTTAACTTTTGGAACTACTTATTTTTATAGGATCGTTGCCCGGGATGCAGCTGGAACAAATTTTTCCACAATAATTTCTGGCTCTATTACAACTGGAGTTGATGATTGTGGAGTTGGGAGTCAGTTAAGTTCTGATACTGGATCCAATGCCAATGTGTGTGGGCCGAGAACCGTACAGTTTAATATGAATCTAACAGGAATTCGATACGGTGACCCTTATCTCTTGGCCTATAGATTTTTCTTTTTATATGAAGTTAGTGGAACTGGTGCACCAATAACTACAGTTACTCCAACGATTAGTAACCCAACCCAACTTGATCGCTCACTGCAAACTTGGACATCTAGCGCAACCAATGTTTATCCTGATAATGGAACCATATGTGCCTATAATGCAAGGGCTTACTTGTATTATAGTGATCAAGGCTTATGCCCTGTTTTTCAAGGACAGACATTTGAAGTGTTTGATGATATTGCAAATACTGCGCTAGGTAGAATTGGTATTTCACCACCACTGCCAACGGGTATTGAGGTTTGTGAAGGTTCTACGGCAACAGTAAACTTTACCAATACAAGTGTTATCAATTGCGTGGCTCCAACCGAAGTCGAAAAGAAAAATTCTCTTCCTCGGTGGTATCAATATGAGTATGGGACCAATTTTGCGGCTGGTGATTTTATGGACAAGGTACAAGTGGTTATACCTGCTGGAACACCAAATTATCCTGTTGGAGCCAATCCTTTCTTTCCCGGAGGTGGGGTTATAACTACTTTTGCTTCTGCGTATCGAGGCCCTATTTTAATGTTACCGGCTCCGAATGACGAGACGACACCCCTCCCAGCCTCATTTAACATTAATGTGCTAAGCACGAATGTTTTTGGACCTGATAATAGATTTCGAGTTACCCTTAGAATGTGGAATACCTGTAATCCATACGATAATGCAATTGATGTACCTTTTGGAACAGGCGGTTTCGTACCAACAAATGGTAATACTGCTGATGGGGATGTTGCCCCAATAACCACTTTCTCAGAAATTATTTTGGTTCAAAAACCACCAACTCCTGCAGCAGTTCCGAAGGAAATTTGTCGGGGAAGTGCTTTACCAACCTTTCAAATTAGCTATGCCGGAGCCAGTGCCTCGGTAAGGTGGTATGATGACAATGCGGGTGTTATAGGCTCGTTGGTGGCGACTAGGCCAGCCAACTCAAATACCCTGTCTGCGGAACTGCGGGAATTACACCTGTTCCTAATGGGGGAACTGCTGGAGTTTATGCGGTTTGGGCTCAATATGAGCGGGTTACTACGGGTACGGTCTCGTGTTTTAGTGATCCGGTTCGGACGACTATTACAGTTAAAGAAAATCCATTACCTACACCCCGCTGCTTCACAACTTCTACTACACAGGTGTGTCAAGGGGATATAAATGTATTGTATGAG
>CAWBCB010000089.1:0-6508 GCA_963787095.1 uncultured Cytophagales bacterium
TTTTCGGATCAACGCCAAGTTCATTACTCTTATTGGCAACAGAAGAGCGCTCCACCAATTCAGTTTTCTCTACCGTTTTATGAAACGGTTTGTAAAACTGGCCTAGCATGGTTTGCCATTTCAACTTGCCACTGGCTATCTCATCAAACTCTTTTTCTATTTCTGCTGTGAATGAATAGTTTGTGATGTCTGAAAAATGTTCCACCAGAAAATCATTCACGATCATAGCCGTGTTGGTGGGGAACAGCTTATTATTCTCGGCTCCTGTGTTTTCTGTTTTTGTTATCGATTCAATTACATCAGACTTCAATACATGCATCTTGTAATGCCGCTCCACTCCTTCTCTACTTTCTTTCACTACATATCCACGCTTTTGCACTGTCGAGATAGTAGGCGCATACGTAGATGGTCGGCCAATGCCCAACTCTTCTAATTTCTTTACCAAGCTTGCTTCTGTATAACGAGCTGCATGACGAGAGAATGTTTGAGTGGCCGAAAGCTGATCTAGATCCAACACCTGGCCAACGTTTAGTGGCGGAAGAACTTTACCGCTCTCTTCATCTTCGGTGTCGTCATCATCTTTCGACTCCATATATACTTTCAAAAATCCTTCAAACTTGATTACTTCACCGGAAGCAGTCATCGTTCTTGGGTTGGTTGAAATAGCAATGGTTGCTGTAGTTCGTTCTAATTCTGCATCCGCCATTTGCGATGCGATGGCACGTTTCCAAATCAAATCATACAAGCGTTCTGCATTACGATCCATGCCCGGACTCATCACCGAAAAATCAGTCGGGCGAATGGCTTCGTGAGCTTCCTGTGCGCTAGCCGATTTAGTTTTAAACTTTCGTGTTTGAATAAATTCTTTTCCGTATGCCGATTGAATCTGATTGACTGCACCTTTCACTGCATCTTCTGAAAGATTCAATGAATCAGTACGCATATAAGAGATCTTACCAGCTTCATACAGTTTCTGTGCAACCATCATGGTTTGCGAAACCGAGAAACTTAATTTACGCCCGGCCTCTTGCTGCAACGTGGATGTTGTAAACGGAGGTGCCGGAGATTTTTTTGCTGGCTTTTTAACTAAATCAGAAATAGAAAATGTTGCTCCTTTGCAGGATTCCAAAAAAGCTAAGGCATCACTCTCTTCACTAAATTTTTCTGAAAGATCAGCGATCAGTTGCTTTCCATTTCCTAAATCAAAAATGGCTGAAATTTTGAACGATGATTTTGCTTCAAACTTTTCAATATCTCGTTCGCGCTCCACCACTAATCGAACAGCAACAGATTGCACTCTTCCTGCTGAAAGACCGGTACTGATTTTTTTCCAAAGGATAGGTGATAGTTCAAATCCCACTAACCGATCAAGTAATCTGCGCGCTTGTTGTGCATTTACCAAATCAATATCAATACCGCGTGGATTTTGAATCGCATTTAAGATGGCACTCTTAGTAATCTCTGTAAAAACTATTCTTCTTGTGTTTTTATCATTAAGATCAAGTACTTCTTTTAAGTGCCACGAAATGGCTTCTCCCTCACGGTCCTCATCGCTTGCCAGGTAAACCATTTCGGCCTCCTTCGCTAGCTGCTTTAAATTTTTTATAACATCCTTCTTATCAGGCGAAACCTCATAAGTAGGTTCAAAGTTATTTTCGATGTCGATTGCACCATTGCCTTTTGCAAGATCACGAATGTGACCCATACTCGATGAGACCTTATAATCCTTACCTAAATAGCCTTCTATCGTCTTCGCTTTCGCGGGTGACTCAACAATTACTAAGTTCTTGGCCATGCGCTCAATTTTACCTTCAAATGCTTCAAATATCAGTAAATTTTTAAAAACACAAAGTTGAAACAAGTCGAACGGGCGATCTGAGCACTACTTTAACGGTACAAAATCAAGATTTTAATTTGACGCAAGGGTATTGATAACCATCGGTTTGTAAGAAAATTGATTAGTATTTAGTCTTATTATAATATTGATTCAAAATAAATTTTTGTCGTACACCAATTTTACCTGCTATGAGTCGAATTCTCTATATAATACGTCATGCCCAAGCCGCGATTGGACTCAATCAACAGGATGCAGAACGCAACCTCACTTCCACGGGTGAGCAACAAGCAAATCGGGTTGGGAAAATGTTAAAATCAAAAGACATTTTTCCGGATCTAATTCTTTCCAGTTCAGCTGTGCGAGCACGCAAAACAGCGGTAATAATTGCTACTGAATTAGGGATTGATCCGGCAACTATTAAAATCCATAAAACAATTTATTCGGACAACGTAATTGAAATTCTTAAACTCATCAATGAGGTGGATTCCAATGTAAATAAAGTAATGGTAGTAGGACACTTCCCCACTATTGTAGAACTTTACAATTACATAAACCATACCGAACAAATTACAAGCATGGACACTGCCGAACTACGATCACTTGTTTTTGAAATGCCATGGGCTGAGATCACTGAAAATTCCGGCACACAAAATATCCTTGGCATCTAACCAGGTGTCGGACCACGCCAAGTGATTTTGACACCTTCTCTAATTTCAATTGATTTATAATATGACTAAAAGTTTTGATCCTAACGGATTAGGGAAAAAAGGGAATCTCTTTGGATTGCCTATGGATAAAACCGAAGCTCAATTAATCATCATTCCAGTGCCCTGGGAAGTTACGGTCTCCTATCATGAAGGAACAGCCAACGCGCCAAAAGCAATTCTCAAAGCCTCCACTCAAATTGATTTGCATCACCACTCAATTAGTAATGCCTGGCAATCTTCGATTGCTATGCTTCCTGTTTCTGAAGAATTGTTGAACGAAAACAAAAGTCTTAGGCAACTTGCAAAGGGTCACATTCAAGCCGTTGAAGAAGGCGCAACGATTGAATCAGGAAGTGTGATTACTAAAAAAATTAACGAGGCCAGCGAAAACTTAAACATCTATGTAAAAAACCTAAGCAGCCAGTATCATAGACAGGGAAAAGTTGTAGGCATACTGGGTGGAGATCACAGCACTCCGCTTGGGCTGATTCGTGCATTAGCAACCAAATACGATCGCTTTGGTATTCTGCAAATTGATGCACACGCAGATTTACGGAAAGCTTATGAAGGCTTCACCTATTCGCACGGCTCTATTATGTATAATGCGTTAAAACTCCCGGGTGTGGCGCGCCTGGTGCAAGTGGGTGTTCGTGATTTATGCGAAGAAGAAGTTCAGGTGATTGATCGCTCGATGGGGCGCGTTAAAACTTTTTTTGATCAGGATTTAAAAGCCAGCTTGTATGACGGTAAAACCTGGAAGGCACTCTGCACGGAGATTATTAAAGAGTTACCAAATTTAGTTTACATCAGCTTTGACATGGATGGGCTTGATCCAAAACTTTGTCCTAACACGGGCACTCCTGTTCCGGGTGGGTTAGAATTTTCGCAGGCTGCTTATCTGATTCAGGAACTTGTTAAATCTGGAAGAAAAATAATTGGATTCGATCTCTGTGAAGTTGCTCCCTCCACTAATGAATGGGATGAAAATGTAGGCGCACGCATGCTGTGGGAACTCAGCCAGTGGACACTCGCATCACACAAGTAATGAGGATTATTCAATTTAGAAAAATCGTACAAAATTTTGCGCCTTTGCGTGAAATTGTATTTGATGAACCCTTCGCATAAAAGAATCGATCAGTATCAAAATTAATTCCTACTTTAGCCACACAAGGAATTTAACCTAATCGTTTTCCGATGAGTGAAATAGTTAATGCAATTGCCACTGGTGTATGGAATCCGGTTTTGTTTCTTTTGATCCTTGGCGGAGTTTTTTTCTTTTTCTACTCACGGCTAATTCCCTACAAACATTTTGGTCATGCGATTGCCATTCTTCGCGGTAAGTTTCATAATCCAAATGATCCCGGTCAAATAACACCCTACCAGGCATTGTCAACAGCGCTTGCATCAACCGTAGGCATGGGTAACATTGCGGGAGTTGCAGCAGCCATCAGTCTGGGCGGTCCCGGAGCTTTGTTTTGGATGTGGGTAACTGCCTTCGTGGGTATGTCAACAAATTATTTTACCAGTACCTTATCAGTCATGTTTCGCGGAAAAGATTCGGCAGGTAACATTCAGGGTGGCCCCATGTATGTGATCCGTGAGGCATTAGGAAAAAAATGGCAGCCCCTTGCAATTCTTTTTTGTTTGTGTGCCATGGTTGGCTGCTTACCCATTTTTCAAGCCAATCAACTTACGCAAGTAATTATAGGGATCAGCATTACTGATCCTGATTTAAAAGCAGCTTCGTTCACTATTTTGGGTGCAGAGATCAACACGCTAAAATTTGTGATCGGTTTCACGCTCATGATAATTTCAGGCGTTGTAATTATTGGGGGTATTCAGCGCATTGGTGTTTGGGCCGGTAAAATGGTTCCTCTCATGATTGTAATCTATTTCGGATTGGTAGTCACTATTCTTTTGTTGAATGCTAATCAGGTGCCGCATTTTATTGGACTGATTTTTTCTGAAGCCTTCAATGCAAATTATTACAACCTGGATTGCAACCCGGCATTAGGGGGCGCATTGGGAGGTCTTATTGTATTGGGTGTGCGCAGAGCTTCGTTTTCCAATGAAGCGGGTATTGGTACTGCTCCAATGGCGCTAGGCGCTTCTCAAAGTGCCGAACCGATTCGCGAAGGACTTGTATCTATGCTAAGCCCAGCCATCGACACCTTATTAGTATGTACGCTTACAGGCCTTACAATTCTGGTAACCGGAGTTTGGGAAACCACGATCGATAACTGTTCACCAGAAGGTGCAACCCTAACCGCTTCAGCGATGGAGATGGGATTAGGCAGTACCGGTAAGTATCTCTTGTTGCTCTGCGCATTTTTCTTTGCCATCACCTCCTTGTTCTCGTATAGTTATTATGGAAACAAAGCTATGTCATTCCTTGCGGGAGTGAAGGCAGGTAACTACTACAATTATTTTTACTTAGCTACCATCGTGTTGGGGGCAATACTATCCATGCAGGATGTAATGAATATCATTGACATTGCTTATGCGTTGATGGCCTTACCCACCATGATCTCCGGATTTTTATTAGCACCAAAAGTATTGAAAGAGTCGAGGTCCTACTTTGCACGCATGAAGCAGGAAGGCAAGCTTTAAACTTGCTCGCCAATTTTCATGTTGTCAGCTTTTACTAATGGATAATCGAACAAGCCATTTTCTTTAATGGCCTCTGCCACTTTAGAAGGTACATACTTCTCCCAACCTTCCTCTCCTTTTCGTATCATGGCCAACACATTGTCGGAAATAATATGAAGGTTATCAGTGTTGGCATTGCGAATGTCTTCTAACTTATTGTTTGCAATCAGATAGCGGAACAAAGGCTGCAAATTATCGGGCAAGTCTTTTTCAAAATCGGTCAACGTAAACAATTCTTTTGTTCCATACCGAAGCGAGGGGTAAATGTAAAGTTTCACATTCGTACCAAACAGCGATGCAAAGCTTTCTAATATTCCGCCCCTTATTTTCTCGTACGTTTTTTCTTCAAATATTTTTTGAAGCGCATAAATGCCCAGCACAAGTCCAATCTTTTTCCCTTTTGTAATTCTGGATAAATAATCTACCAATCGATAATATTCAAAGTAATTTGAAATCAAAACAGTTTGCCCTAAGGAGCAGATAATCTCAGCCCGATATAGAAAATCTTTTTCATCCACCACTCCATCTGAACTCAAATCATTAAGTGTAAGCTCTGTTAACACCACCATGCGCGACCGGTCAACATCGGGCTCACGCTTAAAGTGTCTGCGCGAAGCAAGCAACATATCTACATTTACATGAGTTACCGGTCTAAACCTACCTCTTAATACAAGCACATTTTTTTTGTACAAAGCCTCGGAGGGTTGCATAACAGTTCCATCCGGTCCGAACATGGCAGCCTTTGTCAATCCATTCTTTACCAGCTTCAAGGCCATCAAGCGATTATCAACTTTTTCAAAGTTTGGTCCGCTCAAACGAAACATGTCTACTTCCATTCTTCGCGAAGTCAAACCATCCAGCAAAGAGTTTATTATTTCTTCGGGTTCGTTCATAAACACACAACCGAAAATCATATTCACTCCTAAAATTCCCAACGAGATTTGCTGTTGAATCGGATCATTGTCATGCATCTTCACATGCACCACACAATCGTTGAAAGGTCCTTCCGGCTCTGACTGAAACCGAAGCCCGATCCACCCATGACCTTGATTGGTGCGTTCAAAATTTAAAACCTCAACGGTATCCGCAAATGCGAAGAAGCGTGTATCCTTAATGCGCGTTGGTAATCGTTCCGGAAGCAACGAATACTCATGATCCAACATTTGTGTCAGGCGATCTTCGCACACGTAGCGCTCGCACACACCATAAATTGCATCACTAAATTTCATATCGTAGGCCGACATGGTTTTAGCGATTGTGCCTGATGCACCCCCCACTTTAAAGAAATTGGCAGCTACCTCCTGCCCTGCGCCAA
>CAWBCB010000090.1:0-4970 GCA_963787095.1 uncultured Cytophagales bacterium
GAACAAGAAAAGTCTGTGAGTGGGTTGCTTGAATCATTTTGTGCTAAGTGGGCGGCTCATGGCGAACCACTTCAAACTTCATTCAACATTGAAAGAAGTCAATTTATTGTGATGGCATTGGATGAAGATTTTCAGAATCCAAGCGGTTGCTCCATTGATAGCTCAGTGGGTATCTTAAGACAAGTTCATACGGCAACAGGGATTGATTTTTTAGATCGATCGGCAGTTCCTTTTCTTATCGACAATCAGGTGGTGCTGATTCCACTTTCCAATTTGAAGGCACGCTTTACGTCTGGCGATTTAAAATCAGATACCCTCACGTTTAATACCTTGGCTGCAACGAAGGGCGAATGGGAATCGGCCAATACAATTCGTGTAGAAAAGTCGTGGATGGCAAAATATTTACCTAAAACTGCGTTAACTCAGTAGCATTAAATATTTCGTATTTTTAGCATTGTAAGATCTTATGAGAGTTAGCGTTGCATTGGTACTGTCGGGATTGATTGTGGTAGCAGGTTGTAGCCCCGAGAAAAAGGCTATGAAGTCCTTCCGCTGGGGGAAGTATGAGAAAGTAATCGATTACTATAAAGGAACTCTCAAAAAAGATCCCAACAACGGAAAGGCAAATTATTTCCTCGCTGAATCTTACCGACTTTCTAACCGCATCAAAGAATCAGAACCGTTCTATGCCCGCGCAAAAGGTAAAGGAGTAAATCCGGATTCAGTTAAATTGTATTACGCCAAATCCTTGCAGGCAAATGCAAAGTATAGTGAATCGCGCGCAGTGTTGGAAGAGTTGGAACGTACAACCAATGATGAAAAAATAAAAAGCCGTGCACAAAGAGAGATTGATGGTATTGATTATCTCGACAAACTTTCTCAAAAAAAGAGCTACTATAAAATAAAGAATCTTGAAGCCATCAATACTCCCTTCACTGAGTATGCCCCGGTTTATTCTAACAACGAATTGTATTTTACTTCTTCGCGCAGCAATGCTCGTATTTATGAAGCAACAGGCACTCCGTTTACGGATATTTACAAAGCAGAAACCAATGGCGCTAATGTAAATGCAAGTACCATTGCTCCTTTACCCAGTTTTATTAATGAATCAAACATCAACGAAGGCTGCATAACCTTTACACCCGATGGCAAGACTATGATTTTTGCAAAGGGAAACAATGGCAAACGCAAAGGAGCCATCGATGTAGATTTGTATTTGTCTCGCTATCGAAATGGACAGTGGGCAGAACCAACCCCTATCAACATTAATCAACCGGATGCTTGGGAATCGACACCTGCGCTAAGTCCGGATGGAAGAACACTTTATTTCTCCTCTAACCGCAAGGGTGGTTTTGGTGGACTCGATATTTATTCGGCACAAATGGATGGGCGAGGTCGTTTTGGTAGAGTGAAAAATCTGGGACCTGAAATCAATACAGCAGGCGAAGAATTGTTTCCCTATGTTTCAGAGAGTGGCAAAATGTTTTTCTCTTCCGATGGGCATCCGGGCTATGGCATGTTGGATATTTTTGAAGTGAAACGTGCCAACGGAAAAACAGTAGTTCAAAATTTGGGAGAGCCGGTTAATTCAACAGCCGATGATTTTGGAATTTATTTGTTCAAAGCAGATCGGGGATTTTTTACCTCTAATCGCGAAGGTGGCATGGGAGATGATGACATTTATACGTTTATAAATGAAGATCCCGACCTAAAGGTTGTAAACTATTATTTGCAAGGTATTACGTACATGACTCGTAAGGATAGCACCCTTGAGATTTTACCGAATACAAAAGTTGCTTTGCTTGATCAGGAAGGTGAGGTGATGCAGGATTTTGTTACGGGCAATGATGGTAAGTTTTTGTTCCGCGTTTACGAAAATGAAGATTACTCATTGTTGGGGGAAACGGATGGATTCATTACCAAACGTCAATCGTATACAACCGTTGGGAAATCAGTTCCACTTGAGTCTTTGAAAGAACTTGTTACAAATATTACACTGGATACGATTATGGTGCTTGATCGTAAAGAGCGCAATAGGATTTTCAGGTTGGAGAATATTTATTTCGGATATGACTCGGCAGTTATCAGAAAAGAAGCTGCGCGTGAGTTGGATAAACTGGTTACGCTGCTCAACGACAACTCAGACTTAAAAATAGAAATGGGTTCGCATACGGATAGTGTTGCATCCGATGTTTATAATATTCAACTCTCCCAACGCAGAGCGGAAGCCACCGTTAATTATCTTATTAAGAAGGGTATTGATCCTGCAAGGCTGGTAGCGAAGGGATATGGTGAATCCAAACCGATTGCGCGGAATACAAATCCTGATGGCAGCGATAATCCCGTAGGTCGCCAGCGCAACCGGAGAACGGAATTTAAGATTCTGGAGATTGGTGCCCTGATTCAAAAGGGTGAGGATGATGACGATAAATACTTCCGAAACGAGTTGAAAAAGAATGAGTGATCACGCCCGAAGCGTGATGCCGATCATATAATTTCCGGTTTGACCAAGTCAATCCCCTGCGTAGGTAGGGTGATTTTATTTGGTCGTAAACAATCTTGCTCGTCATTCGTTCAACAGTGGAACCCCAAAATCCCCGTGTCATGATTAAAAATTACTTCACCATCGCCCTGAGAAGTTTTTTGAAGCACAAATCATTTACGTTTCTCAACATTATTGGTTTATCGCTCGGCATGGTTGCCAGTCTTCTCATTTTACAATATGTAAAGTACGAGCACAGCTTCGATACGTTTCACAGCAAGGCGGCAGACATCTATAGAGTGAACTACGCCCAGTGGCAGAATGGAAAAGAGCGCTTCAACTGTGCAGCTGCCGTACCGGCTGTGGGTCCTGCGCTAAAAAATAATTTTCCAGAAGTGTTGCGCTTCACGCGCTTGTATCCGGTTAGTGGCATTGCCAGTTATAACAGTTCCACGCGTGGTGTGATCTCATTTCGAGAAGATAAAATGCAGATCGCGGACTCATCGGTGTTTGAAGTGTTTGATATTAATTTATTACAGGGCGATAAAATTCAGTCACTGGCAGGCCCCAACAAAGTAGTGCTGAGTGAGCGTGCAGTGAAAAAATATTTTGCCGATGAAGACCCCATTGGTAAAACGATTGCATGGGACGGCACACGCAAGTTTGAGGTGACAGGCGTATTCGAAAACCTTCCCGAGAATTCGCACATCAAGTATGACTTTTTGTTTTCGTATGCTACACTGAATGCTGAAACAAATAATGAGTCGGAAAAAGCGTGGGGGTGGTATGATTTCAATACATACGTGTTGTTGCAGCCGGGCACCGACTACAAAGCTTTGCAGGCAAAGTTTGATCAATGGCTCGCAAAAGACCGTGGTGAAGATTGGGCAAAGTACAATGGTAAGCAGGACTTTTGGCTTCAGCCATTAATGGATATTCATTTGGGGGTGGTGCTGCTTCAGGAGTCTCAACCGGAAGATCGTGGCGACCGCGACAGTGTGTATGCTCTTTCGGCCATCGCATTCTTCATTTTGATCATCGCTTGGGTTAACTATATAAACTTAGCCACGGCTAAATCTTTTGAGCGTGCTAATGAAGTAGGCGTGCGCAAGGTGATGGGTGCACAGAAGAGCCAGCTGATGAATCAGTTCTTAAGTGAAGCTGTGTTGGTAAATTTATTCGCGGCAATTCTATCCGTGATAGCGGTTCGGTTGTTGTGGCCTGGATTCGCAAATTTGTCGGGACGTTCTATTCCACTTGATTATTTATTGCAATCAGATTTTTGGTTGTTGGCGGGTGGATTATTTTTAGCAGGCGCATTCCTGGCGGGTTTTTATCCGGCCATCGTACTCTCGGGATTTAAACCGGTGAGTGTTTTAAAAGGCAAAGTGATGAGCAATCCGCAAGGGAATTTTTTACGAAAGGGGTTGGTGGTGTTTCAATTCGTGGCTTCGGTGGTGTTGATCAGTGGAAGTGTAATTGTATATCAACAGTTGAAATTTATGCGCAATCAGGATTTAGGCATTGATATTCATCAGACTCTGGTACTGAAAGGTCCAGGCGTGGTGGTGGACTCTTTGTTCCAGCAATCACTGGAGGGCATGAAGGCAGAAGCATTGCGTATTCCGGGTGTGAAGAAAATGACAGGCTCTTCGAACGTACCAGGAGATGAAATTTTTTGGGCCAATGGTATCAGGAAGTTGACTTCCGATGTGTCGGGGAATATATCCGGCTACATTGTGGGGATGGATCATGACTATGTGGATGCGTTCGGGCTGCAGATTGTTGAGGGAAGAAATTTTGATGTTACAACCAACAGGAGGAAGAGTGTTATTCTGAATCGCGCCATGTCGGAAGCGTTGGATTTCAAAGATGTGAAGAGTGCAATTGGTGAAAAAGTTATACAAGGTCGCGACACGATGGAGATCATTGGTGTGCTGGAGAACTATCATCAGATGAGTTTGAAAGAACAGGTGACTCCGCTGGTGTATCGCTACACCCCTTCCTTTGCTCAGTTTCTTTCTTTCAAAATGGAGAATGAGAATTATCAGCAAGTTATATCGCAGGTAGAGCAAGCGTGGAACACACACTTTCCCGGAAACCCGATGGAATACTTTTTTTTAGATCAGTTTTTCAATCGCCAGTATGAAAGCGATAAACGCTTCGGTGAGATTTTTAGCATGTTCACTGTGCTTGCTATTTTTGTGGCCTGCATGGGCTTGTTTGGATTAGCTTCCTTTATGACAATTCAACGCACGAAAGAAATAGGTATTCGTAAGGCATTAGGTTCTTCTTCTACCGATGTTGTCCTTCTTCTTTCAAAAGGATTTATCCAACTGGTGCTTATCGCGAATTTGATAGCCTGGCCGCTTGCGTGGTATCTCATGAGTAATTGGTTGCAAACTTTTCCGTATCGCATCGATATCAATCCTCTGTTGTTTGTGTTTGCAGGATTAGGGGTGGTGATCATCGCATTCTTGTCGGTTGG
>CAWBCB010000091.1:0-16308 GCA_963787095.1 uncultured Cytophagales bacterium
CACAGATCGGTGAAATCACCTTCGGTATACAGTGACACGTCCTGATCGGCCGGGATGGAATTCTTGACGATCTCGCCTTATATTTCTCATCGATGGACTTGAAATAGCTGACTGCCTCATCGCGCGGCAACACCTTACGTGTCACAGGCATATCCTGTTTGCACAACTCTGCCATACGCTTCTCGATAGCCAGAAGATCTTCGGGCGTGAAAGGGCGATGGTAGGAGAAATCGTAGAAGAAACCGTTTTCGATGACAGGGCCTATGGTCACCTGCGCATCCGGGAATAATTGCTTGACCGCATGTGCCAGCAGATGGGCTGTCGAATGGCGGATGATCTCGATACCCTCGGCATCCTTGCCGGTGATAATGGAGAGTGCCGCATCCTGCCCGATCACCCTTGTTAATGGCATCACGCAACTTACGCCCCATGCGCATCTCCTCTTTTATGCGTTCGTAGATCAATACGTTCGCATCCACGGCCATACCCATAGTAAGCACAATACCGGCAATACCCGGTAACGTGAGTGCCGCATTTAACTGCGCTAAAATTCCAAGAATAAAGAAGATGTTAAACACGAGCGCAATGTTAGCAACCCAACCACCTTTAGAATAATAAGCCACCATAAATAACACCACAATTCCCAATCCACACGCCATTGAAATGAAACCTTGATTTTGAGCAACCTGCCCAAGGCTTGGTCCTACAATAGCTTCTTCAACAATGCGGGTAGGTGCCGGTAATGAACCTGCCTTCAGCACGTTTGCCAAATCTTTTGCTTCTTCTAATTCAAAACTTCCAGAGATTTGTGAATTACCATTTGGAATTTCTCCATTTACCGTTGGTGCTGTATAAACATAATTATCAAGTACAATTGCAATTCTTACCTTGCGGTTGTTTGGCAGCGGCAGCTGCCGTTATCTTAGCCCAGTTGCGCGCACCTGAGGCATTCATTTGCATACTTACGGCAGGTCTTGCAAATTGATCGTAATCTAAACGAGCATCATTTATAACTTCACCTGTCAACAATGGTTTAGCGTTACGGCCCAAGTTCACAAAGTTGAGCTGAATATCTTCAACTCCAGGAGTTAATTTCGGATCTGATTTTACATCCCAGAAAAACCCAATTGTTCTAGGTAAAAGATTTCTAACTTCGGGTCTTCTTAATATTCTGTTGATCTCTGCAGTATCTTTTACCGCATACAAAAACGGAGCAGCCTGATTCATTAAAGCAAACAAAGGAGACGCTGTTGCTTGCCGAAGTGAATCCAATGAACTCACTGAGCTATCGCGCACATTGCTTAATTGTTTTTCAAGAGCCGACTTGGTTGTATCTGAACTGACGGTTGATTCTAATCCTGACTTAGTTTCCGAAATAGTTTGTGCTTTCTTCTGATTTTGTTCATTCAACAAAAACTGATTGATGGCGGTTAGAGACTGTCCTAATTGTGGATCATACGATTCCACTACTTCCCAAAACTCAAGCCGGGCAACACCTTGCAATAATTTACGAACGCGTTGCGGATTATCAGCCCCTGGAATTTCAATTTGAATTCTTCCTTTGTCTTGCAAGCGCTGAATGTTAGGCTGCGAAGTTCCAAATTGATCGATACGAGTTTTAAGAATCGTAAATGAGCGATCAATGGCTCCATCCACTTCTTCATTCAAAAACTTAATAACCGTTTCATCTGTATCCGAAAGCTTTACGCGATCCTTATTAGCAGCCGATGTAAAGAGAGACGCCAAAGCTCTATCAGGATTCGCCTCCTTAAAAGCTTTGGTAAACAACGTGATATAATCATCAGTACTATTTTTTTGCATTTCGCGTGCTTTCAAGAGAGCCGCATTGAATCCTGCATCCGCAGAATTTCCGCTAAGGCCTTTTAAAATATCAATGGGGGAAATTTCTAACACTACGTGCATACCTCCTTGCAAATCGAGCCCAAGGCTCAATTCGTTTTCCTTTACTTCTTTGTAGGTGTATTCTGCACCGAACAAATTATACACAGGTTGATTCCACAGCGAGTCTAAATACTTTTGTTTTTTAGAAAGATTTAATGATCCATTTTTATCGGTAGCATACTCAATTGCATCTCTATCTACTCTTTTCGATACGAACGTAAACGACAAATAGTACAAACAGAGCAACGTGATAATAATGCCAAGACCGACAACTACACCTTTGTTACGCATAAAATTTATTTTTAGAAAGTTTGATTTGTTTATTGTTAGGAGAAATCAAGACCACGGCTTACATGAAGCAGGTATCAATTATAGAATACGGAGAATGAGATTAGGGCGCGTTTGGTGCTATGACAACCCGAAAAAGAACCTTGAAAAGATTATTGAGAATTGCCTCGTTGCGAGGGATAAAGTTTTGGATGCGTTCGGGTTCGCCAAGAATTTCAAGAACACTTACCGGAACCTGTTCGTCTACACGCACTACACTACCTTGAGGCACGGCATCCGATGGTGTTGCGTTTATCGTTTTAGAAGTATCGTCAGTTTGCTCGGTAGTTGCTTTCTTGTCGCTATCAACCTTAAAGGAATAAGCATTCGATAAAATAATAACCATGGCGGCCAAGAGCCCTGCAGCTATTAAAAAACCTCTATATATTGACTTTTTCCGCACGTATTAGTTTTTGAAGACCACAAAAGTAGCGTTTACAAACTAATTTGCAACATCCGCAATGCGGGATTTGAGGTAGCCCACCAAAACATCCAACGCACGCTCAAATTTGCTGTTATTTGGAATGACAAAATCAGCGCAATGTTTTAAAGGCTCAATTAGCTGCTCATACACTGGCATAACATGATTTTCGTAGCGATACAAAACATCATGAATGTCATACCCGCGCTCTATCTGATCGCGCTTAATACGTCTGCTGATTTTTATATGATCCTTGGCTTCAATAAAGATTCGCAAGTCAAGTTCTTTTGAAATCTCTTCAAAATATTGCACAAACAATCCTTCTACAATAAGGATGGGCGCAGTTTTAAATTCAAGAAGCTTTGCATCGGCTAGTGGTTTGTTAAACATGTATTCTTTCTTTAACACATTTCGACCAGATTTTAGCTTCAACAAATCAGCATGAAAAGTTTCCCTGTCAATCGATGTTGGTAAATCAAAATTCTCAATGCCGTTTTTGTCGATCAATTGTTGATGGATGGGCTTATAGTAATGGTCTTGCGAGATTAAGCAAATCTCTTCTGGTTTAAAGCAAGATGATAATCCCTGAAGGAAATATGTTTTACCGGAACCGCTGCCACCGGTGATGCCTATGGTAAAAGGTTTCATCATTTTTTTTTGTTAAACCGCAAAGTCGCCATGACACAAGGAAATTTTATTACGCTTCCGCAAGTTGTAGTCATAATTCTTTTTTTAACTAAACTAATTTCAGAAGTTATTTATTAACTACAAAGACCTTGCGTAAGAGAGCGAACACTGCGCCTTTGCGGTTTAGCAGTTTAAATCATTTTTTTAAATACAAAACCAATTTTTCAACTGCTCGCGCACGATGGCTCAATAAATTCTTTTCCGGCATCGTCATCTCTGCTAGTGTCTTTGTTTCACCCTCCGGGACAAAAATCGGATCGTACCCAAAACCGCCTGCCCCACGCTTCTCCTTTATAATAGTCCCTTTCAAGACTCCTTCAAATTGCTTTTTATCATTCGGAGTAATTAATGTGATAACTGTTCTGAACTGTGCCTTTTTATTTTCAATGTTTGATAAGTTCGCTAGCAGCAAATTCATGTTGTCATCAGAATTTCGCTGATTTCCTGCATAGCGAGCCGAGTACACTCCCGGTTCACCGTTCAGTGCTTCTACCTCAAGACCCGTATCATCCGCAAAGCAAGAAACTTTATAATGATCAAACACATAGGCTGCCTTTTGCAAGGAGTTCCCTTCCAGCGTGATTTGATTCTCAGCTAACTCTTCTTCGCAACCAATTTCCGATAAGCCCACCACCTTAAATTCATCTCCTAACAGGGCTTGAATTTCTGCACGCTTGTGATCATTATTGGTTGCGAAGCAAAGGGTTCTCATTTACTCTACAGCAATTCTATTTCAAAAACCAAATTTGCATTGGCAGGAATTTTACCATTACCTGCCACAGAACTTCCATACGCATAGCCAGAGGGTATGTAAAGGGTAACTTTGGAACCACCCGGTAGCAGCGGAAGAACCAACTGCCACCCTAGAATAAGACTCGATAAAGTAAATGTAGAGCCAACAGATTTATCAAAATAGTTTGATTTGGTACTCACCATGTTCCAACCCGTGTAAGCAATTGTTATTCTGCTTTCAAGGCAAGGTATTTTTGAACCTGTACCTAATGTGTTTATAACATAACGAACACCGTTTGGCTCTTTCACAACATTAGTAATATTTTTGGAAGCCAAAAAGACATCAATCTTATCAATATCTTTTGCTAGCTGAACCTGATCAATAGCTGTAATTCTGTCCTCAGGAACGGAAGCTGTACATGTAGGATCATCCTTGCAACTATCTAAAAAAAGAAACCCACTGCACAATAAAATTCCAACAATAATCTTCTTCATCTTCAAACTATTTTACATCTACCAATTCCAAATCAAACATCAAAATCGAATTCTCTACAATTATTTCACTTCTACGCTGCGGCCCGTAGGCAAGTGATGAAGGAATGTATACTGTCATTTTAGCTCCTTTATTCATCAACGTAATAGCTTCATCCCAACCGGCAATAACTTCTTGATATCCCAATGTAAATTCATAGGGTTCATAAGGCATTCGCATTTGATTGAATACATTGTTTGCACGCGCAACAGATTCATTGCTCGTGTCAAAGCAAGTGCCATCCAGCAAAAATCCTGCGTAGCCTACTTTTACAGTTTGCCCTTGCTTGGCATTTTCACCTTTACCGGCTTTGGTAATTACATAACGTAAGCCCGATGGAGTACTTTGTGCTACAATTGATTTAGCTTTTAAGTATTCATCTATTGTATTTGTGTCTTTTGCCAATTGAATTGATTCATCCGCCATCGCTTGTTCATTCTGCTTTGCAATAGCAGCACTTTGTAATGCACGTGCCTGCTCTTCAGTAACAATATCAGTTACGCCCATAAAAAATTTAAATGAACTTGTTGAGTCAATGTCCGGAGGATAAGGGCCGCCTTGAAAAAGATTTTTTGCAGAAACAATAAAGGTTACACTGTCTCCTTTGGACAGAAGTTGGATAACCTCAGTAACTACATCACCTTTGGGCACTGAATCCTGATGTTGCAACATAACAGGCATCGGATTTTTCTTGCTATCATTAATAATAGAATCCTTTCCATCTTTCAACAGAAAGTCAAGCACCCGTATCTCACCAGCTTTGGCAAGTACACCATCGCCCTTACGAACCAATGTATATTTTTGACCAGACTTAGTCTCCTTTGAATCAGAGCACGAGAAACACACCATCGCCACAAAGGCGAACAACAGAACTGAATTTTTCATTTTTATGGATTGAATTGTTTTAGTTACTTTTTTAATAATTGTTGATACTCTGGAAGGATGGATAAAAATTTCTTTAATGTATCTTCCAATGATAATTTTGATGAACCTCCGGATGCATTTCTGTGGCCACCCCCTTCAAAGTGTTTTCGAGCTAATTCATTTACAGAAAAATCTCCTAACGACCGGAACGATAATTTTATTTCTTCCTTACGATCATACATCATCACGGCCATCTTCACACCTTTAATAGAAAGACCATAATTAACCAATCCTTCGGTATCGCCCGTTTGGGCACCATATTTTTTTAGCTCTTCCTGGCTTAGCGTCATGTAAGCGGTGTGATATTCAGGTAGCACTACCAATTTTTGACTGAGTACAAATCCCGTAAGGCGAAGGCGCTCTAACGAATTGGTGTCATAAATATTTAGAGCAATAGTATGCGGATCGGCTCCTTTGGCTACCAGTTCTGAGGCAATCAAAAATTCCTGATGGCGGGTATTGTTATGCCTAAAGCCACCCGTATCGGTCATCAAACCAGAATATAAGCAGGTAGCAATGTCTTTATCGATCAGATCCGTTTCACCCAACTCTTCTATCAACTCGTAAATAAGACCAGCCGTAGATGCCGAGGCCGTGTTCCATTTTTCAAAATCAGCAAATGCTTCAGGTTCTAAGTGGTGATCGATCAAAACTTTTATGCCTTTCGCATTTTTTACCGGATCGGCCAGTTTATTAATACGACTCAAACTGGAAAAATCTAAACAAAAAATAACTTCCGCTTGTTGAATTAGTTCAATTGCTTTTTGTTCAGGTTTGGGATCGTCATTAGAAAGTGCCACCACTGTTTCGTTGCCCGGCATCCACACCAAAAAATCTGGATAGTTGCTCGGTGTAATCACCGTTACTTCATGACCTTTCTTCTTTAAAAAGCCAGAAAGGCCTAATGACGAACCCAACGCATCGGCATCGGGTTTAAAGTGGGTAACAATAACCACCCTCTTTGGCTGACTGATTAATGATTTAAAGGCCTCTAAATTTTTCATCGAAGGCGCAAAAATGGCAATTTTAATTGGGAGTGCATAGCCGCTGGTAAGAAGGTAGATCGTGAAATTGATTTAAGGCAAAAAACAATGAGGCAGGGCTATGCGCTACCGACTAAAAGCCTAATTTTGCGCCCTAAATAAAGACTCTGAAAAACAACTTAAAAACGAGATAAAATGTCAGGAAACAGAACTTTTACAATGATTAAGCCCGATGCAACGGGAGCTGGAAACACAGGTGCAATTACCAAAATGATTGAAGACGCTGGCTTTCGCATTGTGGCGATGAAAAAAACAAAACTAAGCGCTGAAATGGCTGGTAAGTTTTATGAAATTCACAAAGAGCGACCTTTCTATGGCGAGCTTTGCGCCTATATGTCAAGCGGCTCAATTGTGCCTATGATTTTAGAGAAAGACAATGCAGTAGAAGATTTTCGCAAATTGATTGGTGCTACCGATCCAAAAAAAGCTGCTCCGGGAACAGTTCGTGCCTTATTTGCAAAATCAATTGATGCGAATGCCGTTCACGGTTCAGACTCTGATGAGAACGCTGCTATTGAAGGCAACTTCTTCTTCTCTCAGTTCGAACGGTTCTAAAACCAGATGCTGGATGCTGGATACTTGATCGAGAATCCAGCATCCAGAATCACAATAAACAGTATCAAGAATCCAGTAATCAGAATCCAGAACCAACATGCAATTAGATCCACACTACTCAGAAAAATTTGAATCGCGCCACAACGCACCCGATGCTCACCAAATTGAAGAAATGTTGCGCGTGATTAAGGCCGCCTCGGTTGATGAATTGATTGATCAAACTATACCGGCTAACATCCGGTTAAAAAAATCATTGAATCTTCCGGCAGCACAATCTGAGTTTGAGTTTCTGAATGGATTTAAAAAACTGATTTCAAAGAATAAGATTTATAAATCGTACATCGGTACGGGATATTATAATTGCATAACACCGGGCGTTATTCTTCGCAATGTGTTGGAAAACCCAGGGTGGTACACAGCCTACACTCCTTACCAGGCGGAGATTGCGCAAGGCCGCATGGAGGCGTTGATCAATTATCAAACCGTGATCATTGACCTTACGGGAATGGAAATTGCAAATGCTTCTTTATTAGATGAAGCTACTGCAGCAGCCGAAGCCATGCATTTGTTGTATGCATCGCGCAAAGCAAACAAGAAAGATGCCCATACTTTTTTTGTGGATGAGAATACGTTTCCACAAGTAATAGATTTATTAAAAACAAGATCAACACCGATTGGTGTTACGTTGCAAATAGGAAGCATTGAAAAGTTAGATCTTTCAAATCCTGATCTGTTTGCCATTTATGTTCAGAACCCTGACAACAATGGGGAAATAAAAGATTATACAGCTTTAATTGAAACTGCCCATGAAAAAGAAATTTTTGCGGTAGTCGGTGCCGACCTGATGAGCTTATTATTAGTGAAGTCACCCGGAGAAATGGGTGCTGATGTAGTAGTGGGTTGTTCGCAACGCTTTGGTGTGCCAATGGGTTTTGGCGGACCACATGCAGCGTTCTTTGCAACCAAAGAAGAATTTAAAAGACAAATACCGGGAAGGATCATTGGAGTTTCAATTGATGCTAGTGGAAACCCGGGCTATCGCATGGCGTTGCAAACTCGTGAACAACACATCCGCAGAGAAAAAGCAACTTCAAATATTTGTACTGCACAAGTGCTGCTATCTGTAATGGCCAGCATGTATGCGGTGTATCATGGACCAGAAGGCTTGAAAAAAATTGCAGGAAGAATACATGGACTTACTCAACTTCTTGAAAATGGATTCCGTGAACTTGGTATTAAACAGGTTAACAAGAATTATTTTGATACCCTAAAAATTGAAGTAGCTGATTCAAAGGCTGTTCGTGAGAAGGCAGAAAAAGCTGAACTCAATTTCAAATACTTCCCAAACAATCATATCGGCATCTCGCTTGATGAAACTACTAACATAAGTGATGTTGAAAACATTCTTTCTGTAATTAATCCCTCACCCCGTCCCGCTGGGACACCCCTCTCCCTTGGGAGAGGGGAAGGGGGTGAGGGATTACTCTGGCCAGCCTCGCTCATTAGAACTTCAAAAGTTCTAACTCATCCTGTTTTCAACACGCATCATTCCGAACATGAAATGTTGCGTTACATTAAACGATTAGAAAACAAAGATCTTTCGATGGTTCATTCCATGATTTCATTAGGCTCATGCACCATGAAGTTGAATGCAACTACTGAAATGATTCCGGTAACGTGGCCCGAACTCGGCAACATGCATCCTTTCGCGCCAGCCGATCAAACGCTTGGCTATCAGGAAATGATTACCAACTTAGAAAACTGGTTAAAAGAAATCACCGGCTTTACCGGAGTGTCACTACAACCAAACAGCGGTGCACAAGGTGAGTATGCTGGTTTATTGGTTATTCGTGCTTATCACGAAAATCGCAATGAACCGCATAGAAATATTGCATTGATTCCTGCATCTGCACATGGCACTAATCCTGCCAGTGCAGTTATGGCGGGTATGGATGTAGTGGTAGTAAAATCAGATGCCGAAGGAAAGATTGATGTAGCTGACTTAAAAGCAAAAGCAGAACAATACAAAGACAAGCTTTCGTGTTTGATGGTTACGTATCCATCTACCCATGGCGTGTTTGAAGAATCCATTGTAGAAATCTGCGAGACCATTCACGCGTGTGGTGGTTTGGTGTATATGGATGGCGCAAACATGAATGCACAAGTGGGCTTAACATCACCTGCTAACATTGGCGCTGATGTGTGTCACTTAAATCTTCATAAAACATTTTGTATTCCACACGGTGGTGGTGGTCCAGGTATGGGACCTATTTGTGTAAACGATAAATTAAAACCCTTTTTACCCGGTCATGCCGTTGTTAAAACAGGTGGCGAAAAAGCAATCACTGCAGTATCAGCTGCACCATGGGGAAGCGCCAGCATTTTAGTAATCAGTTACGCCTACATTGCTATGATGGGTGGTGAAGGATTAACCAACGCAACTAAGTTGGCAATCTTGAATGCGAACTATATCAAAGAAAAATTGAGCGGTCATTATAAAATTCTTTACACCGGAACGAAAGGTCGTTGTGCGCACGAGATGATTGTTGACTGCCGTGATTTTAAAAAGTCGGGCATAGAAGTAGAAGATATTGCCAAGCGATTGATGGATTATGGATTCCATGCGCCAACAGTTTCATTCCCTGTTGCCGGCACGTTGATGATTGAACCAACCGAAAGCGAACCGAAAGAAGAGATGGATCGCTTTATTGAAGCGTTGGTCGAAATCAGAAATGAAATTCGTGAAGTAGAAGAAGGCAAAGCAGATAAAGAAGAGAACGTTTTAAAACACGCGCCACATACCGCAGCTGTAATAACAGCAGACACTTGGACGCTTCCTTATAGCCGACAGAAAGCAGCTTATCCCTTACCCTTTGTTAAGGAAGCTAAATTCTGGCCAAGTGTAAGTCGTGTTGACAATGCTTATGGCGATCGTAATTTGGTGTGTAGCTGTTTGCCTTTGGAAGTATATAACCAAGAGGTGCTCGCATAAAGCCTCCTCTTTTAATTGATTTTGAATTGCCGATTAGTCGGCAATTCTTTTTTATACAAGATTTCAATTTTCATTAGCTTCGTAGACCGTTTGTGTACTATGAACAACCCACGACTCGATTCTAAAATTCCTTGGTGGACATGGGTTGCGCCCTTTATACTTTTCCATGTGACAGGGCACATATCACTTCTATTCAAGTATAGTCAGGGCGTTAGCACATTCTATATTCCAACTGCCATTGCCGTTGTCATGATTAATTGGTGGGGATTTGCCCGGGTAATACCCGCCATGTTTATTGTTGCAACTTTGAATACCTACTATTGGGGTATCGCTGACTGGCGATTGTGGCCACTATTTTCAGCATCGGAAGTAATTGGTGTAATGATCTCTTACTTGTTGTTTCGAAAAATTGTTAAGGGAAATTATTGGCTTCCCTCCACCCGTGATTTATTGCTTTTTACCTTTTTTGCAATCTTAATTCCACTCTCTGTAGAATTAGTTCTGCTTCAATTTACGCTCACCTATTTTGGAGAACAATCACTAAACTCATTCGGAGAAAATTTTCTACACAACTGGTTGGGCGAGTTTACCGCTAATTTTGGAATTGCGACTCCACTTCTTTTCTCTTTCACCCCTTTGTTACAGAGAAAGGGTTGGTTATTGCACCCACCTGAAGTCACACTTCGAGGTAAGCAAGCTAAACCTATTTATAAGCGAGTTGAAATTTCATTGATTTACATTTTGCTGCTCATCCTTTCTTTTACCATTCCCTTTGAGAAATATTGGTTTGTATACGGATTGATATCTTTATACATCGCAATTCGGTTTGGTTTTGGAGAGGCACTCTTTTGCAATCTTTACGTTTTCCTGATCACGTACGTGATCCCTGTGCTTTATCCGGAAGAATGGATTTTAGCACCTAAGGCAGGATCGCAGATATATTATATTTTTTTAGGTAATCTTCTTTTGTCGCTTTTTGTTGCTATTACGGGTAGAGTAATTTCAGACTTGCGCAAGGTTGAAGAAAATTTAAGTCTGCAAAAAAAGGAATTAGAAATCACGAACCAAGAGCTTGATAGGTTTGTGTACAGTGCTTCGCACGATCTTAGTGCACCTTTAAAATCTATTTTAGGCCTAGTTACGATTAGTAAAATGGACACAAATCCGGATGCGTCTAGTCAATATTTAAATGAAATTGAGAAAAGTGTTCTCAAATTGGATTCCTTTATTGCTGAAATTTTAGATTACTCAAGAAACAAACGCGTAGATATTACTACTGAGCAGTTGGAAATTAAAGCATTATGTCAAGAGATCCTTGACAATCTCAAGTACATGGATAATTTTTCAAAAATTCAAATAGACTTAAATGGGCTAGATCATGAAACAATTCTTCAAGATAAAATCCGAATGAAGATTATCCTGAGTAATCTTATCTCCAACGCCATCCGTTTTCAAAAAAGAATTCCAGATCATCAGTCTATCATCAAGATTTCATCCAAAAAAAAAATGAATAATACGTTTATTCATGTAGAAGACAATGGCGAAGGAATCCGACCTGAGCTGAGTCCCGAAATTTTTAAAATGTTCTATCGCGCTTCCGATAAATCTCCGGGGTCAGGATTGGGACTTTACATTGCGAAAGAAACTGCCGATAAGATTGGTGTTAAAATTAGTTTACAATCAGAGTATGGAAAAGGTAGCACTTTTACATTGGAAGTCCCTGAATTAATAAATTGAATTTGCATTACAATCCCTCATACATTTTCTCTATTTCCTTTTGATAATTTTTTTCAATTACCTGGCGGATCGGTTTCAGGGTAGTTGTTAATTCGCCTCGCTCTATTTGCCAATCAGCATCACACAAAACAAAATCCTTTACCTTCTCTACATTGGGTAGCTCTTCATTCAGTTGATCAATCTCTCGTTTCAATTTTGCCCGCACCCGAATATTATGAACCATAAATTGTGGGGAAGTCCAATGTATTTGCTCCTGTATACACCACGCTTCCAACATTTCAAAGTGAGGTACTACCAAGGCTGTTACAAATGGCTGTTTAAATCCAATGATGAGACAGCGTTGAATAAATGGCGATTTCGTAAAATGAATCTGCAACGGTTGAGGAGCAATGTATTTACCGGCTGACGTCTTAAAAATATCTTTCTTCCGATCTGTGATTTTCAGGAATCGTCTTATCAACAAACTTTCCAATGTCACCCGTTCGAAGCCAGCCATCAGTAAAAACTTCGTGTGTTAACTCAGGCCGTTTAAAATAGCCTTGCATTACATTAGCACCTTTCACCAAAATTTCTCCCTCCTGTTCTTCGTTGGGTTGGTCAATCTTTACTTCAACTCCCGGAATCACCAAGCCCACTGTACCAAACCGGCTCAGCCCTGGCTCATAGCGGTTCATGGAAATTAAAGGTGATGTTTCAGTCATACCATATCCTTCTAACACCTGAATACCCGCAGCTGAAAACAGTCGTCCTATTTCAGGTCGCAAAGACGCTGCTCCCACAACCATGTATCTGATCTTGCCACCCAACTCTTTGCGCCATCGGCTAAGTACTAACGCACGCGCAAAAAATAATTGTATTGAATAGGATACATTAAGCCTGCCCGGTGTTTTTATACCGCTTGCCTACTTCTAACGCCCATCGAATCAATTTTTTCTTTACTACATTTTTTCCCAGCAACTGCTCTTGCATGAAGTCGTACATCTTTTCAAGCACGCGCGGAACACTGGTGCAAAAAAAAGGTCTCACGGTTTTAAAATCGTGCGCAAAACTTTCTTTGTTCTGACTAAAATAAAGTGAAACTCCACAGGCCATGTACCCATAACATGCCATGCGTTCTAAGATGTGACTAAACGGCAAGAAACTTAACACCCGATGATGAGGTTCCAGGGGCAGCAAGGTTAAGATCGACTTTATATTATTAACAATGTTGTGGTGCGTTAGCATGACTCCCTTAGGCACACCTGAACTTCCGGATGTATAAAGAATCGTGATAAGATCATGTTCGTTAATCGAATTTTTAATTTCTGCTAAAGAGCTCAATTCCGTTTCGCCAGGCTCCTTTATAGAATCAAAGGGAAATTTTTGAGAACCCTCTTGTTCCAGATGAAAAATTTCAATGGACTCTAAACACTTTTGTATAATGTTCCTGAATTTTTCATACAACTCGACATTCGCAGTTATACATAATTTTGGTTCAGTCTCCTGTACAATCAATTCAATTTCTTGAACCGAAGACGTTGGATGTACGGGTACTACGATTAAACCACATTGTTGGCACGCAAAATCCAGCATCATCCATTCAGGCTTTACCTGCAACCGGAACCAAAAGAACGGTTTGTCCTTTCTGATAGCCCGACCGAATTAACCAACAGGATAAAGAATTGACTTGCTGAATTATGTTTTCAATGCTTATAGCCTCGCCATTCGTGTCCCATCAAACGCATTAAGTGAATTTTGGCAAGGATATTTCTCTCTTTGATACTGGAGGATATCAAAAATCCGTGTGAAGTCGCTTGACTGTTTCCGGGTAACCTCCATCAGTCATTTTCGGTTTTCGGTTTCACATAAAGAATCTCGTATAGGATTTCGAAAAACTCTGGAAATTGTGGCAAGTTGTTGTGCCGCCCACCCTCTATTTTGTGCAACTCAATTTTATCTGGAAACAACGCTTTCAATTTTTCGCTTTGAGAAAAAGAAATGAGTCTGTCTTTGGTTCCATGAATGATATGAACAGGACAATCAATCGTTTTTAAATATTGATCGGTGCGAATATTATATCTCAAAATCCACTTTAGCGGAAGAAAAAATAAATAGCGATTTGTATTATAGTAAAAACTAAAGTAGGGTGAATCCAGAATAAGCATCCTGGGTTTATTCCACGAGGCAATGCGCGCAGCAATACCGCTGCCCCATGAGCGGCCATAAAGAATAATTTTATTCTCAGGATAAAGTTGTGTAAGCCATTTGTAAATAAATTGGCTGTCATTAAATACACGTTCCTGACTTCGTTTCCCTTTGCTCTTACCAAAACCACGATAGTCCATCATAAAGAAATCGTAGCCGTTGCTTACAAAATCCTTAGCAAACTTTCCCCACCCTTTAATGCTTTTTGAATTTCCTTTCAGGTAATACACCACGCCCCGCGAGTTCGGTACCTTAAAATATATCGCATTGATGCGACCGCCATCCTCCATTTCGAAATCAAGTTCTTCAAAAGGAAAGGGGTATTTGTATTGAAACGATCGTGAAAGACGCTCAGGTCGAAAAAAGAAGATGTGCTGAAATAAATATATGAAGAGGGACAATCCGACATACACAAAAAACAAGACGATGAGGAGGCCGACCATACGTCAATATATCAAATATTGATTAGTCTAAAAACTATTCAAGTGCATTGGCCAGTGTCTTATGATAAAGTTCAAAATCGCGTAAGTCGTTATGCCCTCCGCCTTCGATGATTATAAACTGATCTCCTTCTTTCAATAATGGCTTTAACTGTTGTGCGGATGAAAGTGGAACTACCCAATCATCGGTGCCATGTATGATGATTGTTCTACATTTCACATTCGCTAAAAAAGCTTTGTTAGAAAACTGATAGTGAGAAGGCATCGTATAAAGTGCTCCCTCTAATTCGTCAAAGGGAGTTTCTAAGATGAGTAGATCCGGTTCAACCACAGTCGCTACGTGTGAAGCTATTGCTGATCCCAACGATCTACCATAAATAACCAACTTTGAATGGGGGACATTTAGTTGTGCCCATTTCAAAATTTGAAGTGCATCCGCATATAAAATATCTTCGGTGGGCGAACCGGAACTTTTTCCATACCCCCGATAGTCCATCATCAACACATCGTAGCCCAATGAGGTGAAATCAATCGCGTAATTTCCCCATCGTTGCAAATTATCTGCATTGCCATGGAAGTAAAGAATCAATCCTTTAGAGGGTGGTTGTGTTCTAAATAATAAGCTATTAAGCACACTTCCATCTTCTGTTGAAATAGAATGTTCTTCAAATGGCTGATCAAATTTGAACGTGTAATCGGAAGAAAGCGACTTTGATTGAAATACTATCTGATCCTGAAAAAGGTAAAAACCAAGGCGCGCAATACCATAGCATATAATTATAATACCGATAAGCTTTCCAACGGTTTTAATTCCTTTCACTTAATGTCTAAATGTAATTCCATTGTTAGAACCCATACTTATCAATCAAATACACCAAGGCAGCCATCGATGCTGCGCCTAATTCCAATTCGCGTTTACTCACTTTATCAATGGTATCTTCTTGCGTGTGATGATAATCAAAGTAGCGTTGCGAATCAGGTAGAAATTCCATTACAGGAACACCTTGTCTTTGAAGCGGGCCAATATCGGCTCCGCCTCCTTCCTGATCAAAATCGGTAAGACCGTAAGGTTCTAACAAAGGCTTCCAACTTTTTATTTTGTCTCTCACATTTTTGGGTGCCGTCATCGTAAACCCACGAGGTGTAAAGCCACCACGATCCGATTCAATCGCCACAATATGCTTCTCTTTATTCTTCTCGGCTAACTCGGCATACTTCAATCCACCACGTAAACCATTTTCCTCATTCATAAACATCACCGCACGAATCGTGTGTTTCGGTTTAAAGCCCATGGCATTAAACAGGCGAAGCACTTCAATAGACTGAACACATCCTGCTCCATCATCGTGTGCACCTTGTGCCAAATCCCACGAATCCAAATGACCACCTACTACAATGATTTGTTCAGGAAACTCTGTACCTTTCATTTCACCAATCACATTAAAGGAAGGCGCATCATCCAAGGTAACGGAATGATTTTCCATATAGAATTGCAAATCCTTTTCCTCTTTCAATAATTTACTCAATGCATCTGCATGCTTCGTGCTAATAGCCAGTGCTGGAATTTTATTGCCATCCGCATATCGCATGCCACCGGTGTGGGGATACTCCTCCTGATTGAGTCCCATCGAGCGAACTAACACCGCTACCGCACCATACTTTACAGCCTGAGAAGCACCTCCACCACGCTGATCAACAGCACCTGCATAAGCGGTGAACGTATTAATTTTTGTTGGATCCATCGGTCGATTAAAAAAAACAATCTTACCCTGCACACCTTTTGTACCCAACATTTTTAATTCATCAAAGCTCTTTACTTCAACTACTCCTGC
>CAWBCB010000092.1:0-7254 GCA_963787095.1 uncultured Cytophagales bacterium
CCTGAAGAATATACCAAAAAGCTTAAACTCAAAATGTTATTCATTGGAGTAGGAAGAATTAATTGCAGAAAGAGGAAAAACAGAACAAATTAACTAAATCCCAAATAGAAGAATGTCTCACAGCGAGGAAAATGAAGGGAGTTTCTCGTCGAGCATTTCAAGCGGAAATGTGTTTAAAATATTGTGATGGTAATGCCCGATATGCAGAAACATTATGGGGTTGGGGTCGCCATACTGTCGAATTAGGATTGTCAGAAAAGCGAAGTGGAATTATGTCGTGGGAGCACAATCAATGTGTAGCGGAGCCAAAGATGGGAAGAAACGGAGAGCAACGATTGGGCCGATATGCTTAACCGCATGTACATCATGTGGGGCGAGAAGAGTGGCTATAAAGTTTCGCAAATAGATTATCAAGCGGGAGAAGTAGCTGGAATAAAATCAGCCACGTTGGAGGTGGAAGGACCTTTCGCCTATGGAAAATTAAAATCTGAAATTGGTGTTCATCGTCTCGTGCGTATTTCACCTTTTGATTCAAATCAACGAAGACATACTTCCTTCGCTTCTGTTTTTGTTTACCCAAAAGTTGATGATACCATTCAAATTGAAGTGAATCCTGCCGATGTAGAAATACAAACTTCACGTTCGGGTGGTGCTGGTGGCCAGAATGTAAACAAAGTGGAAACAAAAGTTCAGCTCACGCACAAGCCTAGTGGAATTGTAATTGTGTGTCAGGTGGAGCGATCGCAACATGCAAACCGCGAACGCGCGATGCAAATGCTAAAGTCAAAATTATATCAGCGCGAAATGGAAAAGCGTAATGCAGCGCGTGATAAAGTAGAGGCTGGAAAAATGCGAATAGACTTTGGTTCACAAATCCGAAACTATGTGTTGCATCCATATAAACTTGTGAAGGATGCTCGCACTGGAGTAGAAAGCCATGATGCACAAAGTGTGTTGGATGGTGACCTGGATGAGTTTATTAAAGCATACTTATTAGAAGATCAAGAGTCTTCTTCTGCTAAGCAGTGATCGGTTTTCGGTAGTCAGTATTCGGTAAATCAGGAATTATGGAATATGTTGGGAGTTACAAGGAGCTTGAGGTTTACAAAGCGGCCAGGCAATTATCGAAAGAGATTTATGTATTGACAAAGAATTTTCCGAAAGAGGAAATGTATTCTCTCACAGATCAAATCAGAAGGTCATCTCGTTCAGTTGGAGCACAAATTGCTGAGGCTTGGGCAAAGAGAAAATATGAGAAGCACTTTGTAAGTAAATTAACCGATTCTGATGGCGAACAACAGGAAACGCAACATTGGATTGAAACCGCTCTGGATTGTGGTTATTTGACTGCCGAGATTGCAGAAAGCCTTCTTAAGCAATGTAGTTCTATAGGCAAGATGCTTAATTCGATGATAACAAAATCAGCATCTTTCTGTAAACCTAAAGTTTAAAAAATAACTTAATCTACGGGAGTACCGATCACCGAATACTGATTACCGATTCACCAAACCCTATTACCGATTACTGTTCACACCTTGCAAAAAATCTATACTTCCTCGTTCTGGCTTCTTTGCGTTAGTGCGCTGCTCTTCTTCGCGAGTTTCAATATGATTATTCCGGAGCTACCGGAATACTTAACTCTGTTGGGAGGAGCGGAGTACAAAGGATTAATCATTTCGTTATTTACCATCACGGCAATGCTGTCAAGGCCATTCAGTGGTAAGCTTGCTGATAAAATAGGTCGGGTTCCTGTTATGATTTTTGGCGCATCAGTATGTTTAGTGTGCAGTCTCTTCTATCCAATTGTTACAACGCTCGCTGGATTTTTTCTACTTCGACTTGTTCATGGTTTTTCGACAGGGTTTACACCTACCGGAACCACAGCGTACTTAGCAGATATTGTTCCGGCACATAAAAGAGGTGAGGCCATGGGTTTGCTGGGAACAGCAACAGCAGTAGGCATGGCCGGGGGGCCTGCGCCTTGGCGGATTAATTGCAAATCAATTTGGTTTGGATGCCATGTTTTATTGCTCGTCATTTCTTGCCTTCATTTCTATTGTCATCCTGCTCACCACGCGTGAAACACTTAAGAAAAAAGAGCAATTTTCGATTACTCATCTTAAAGTTAAAAGAGAAGATTTTTTTGAACCCTTAGTCTTGGCACCTTGTCTGGTCATGGTGCTCACTGCTTTTTCGTATGGTACAGTCTTTACTATAATTCCCGACTTTGGTCAATTTGTGGGTATCAAGAATAAAGGATTGTTGTTTACTTTTCTAACTGTTGCCTCGTTGGTCATTCGATTATTAGCGGGTAAAGCATCCGATCGATATGGTCGGGTACCGGTGCTTCGCATTAGCACATTTTTTGTTTTGCTGTCGATGCTAGTGATTGGTTCATCAACCACTTCGTTTCAACTGATCGTTGGCGTTACTTTGTATGGTTTTGCCCAAGGTTCAACATCTCCTACCTTGCTTGCGTGGGCTACTGATTTGAGCCATGAGGGATTCAAAGGCCGCGGTATTGCTTCCCTTTATATCTTTATGGAGTTAGGAATTGGATTGGGCGCGTTTCTTTCAGGGTTACTTTATGCGAATGACTCATCTCGATTTTTTATCACCTTTTTGGTGTGTGGTCTATTGGGTTTACTGGCGCTAATCTATTTATTGATGAGACCAAGGCTTGTAAAAAATTCAATATGAAAAAGATAACATTATATGCTGTTGCTCTTGTGTTCGTTGCAGAAATTATTACTGTCACATTAAATTTAACGACTCTCAATTTTGTAGTCAAGCCACTGATCATGATTTCATTGGCATGTTATTACCTAGCTAGCACAAAACAAAGAAATACTCTTTTTCTGATTGCGATACTATTTTGCTGGGTTGGGGATGTGTTGCTACTTTTTAAGCCAGAACTATTTTTTATTGCGGGCCTTATTGCTTTTCTTACAGGGCATGTACTTTACATTGTATGTTATCAGCGGATGCGATATAATGAAAGTAAAAACGCTTTGCTTGGCCCTCAAAAGATTCGCTTTGCATTGCCCATTATATTGGTAGGCACAGGGTTGGTGGTTGTGCTGTATCCGGTGCTGGGTGATTTAAGAATTCCGGTTATGATCTATGCATTGGTGATTACCATCATGGCATTACAGGCACTTTTCCGTTTTGGGTATACAACTAATAAAAGTTTTGTGCTGGTTTTTATTGGCGCTATTCTTTTTATGATTTCGGATTCTTTGTTAGCAATTAATAAATTTCTGATGCCCATTCAGTTTGCTTCGTTTTATATTATGGCAACCTATATGGTTGCGCAATATTTAATTGTGGAGGGAGTGATCGCTCATACGAATGCAAAATAAAAGGCAACTCAAATTACTGAGTTGCCTTTTGTAGACCGACTATTCTTCCTAATCGAATTACATCTTCCTTACTTTTCCACTTCCCGAAGAATGACTGTTAACTTGACTAGGACTGCCTTTATACGAAACGCTACCACTACCTGAGATGCTAGCATCTAGTTCACTCTTCACATTAATCTGAACATCACCCGAACCTGAAATCCGAACTTCACATTTTTCAACTTCTAAATCAGCAGCACGCACTTCGCCCGAACCGCTGATAGTTGTTTTAATCATGCGGGCAGTTCCGCTGGCTATAATTTTTCCGGAGCCCGAAATGTTTACATCCGCGCGATCAGCAATGTTACCGGCATAATTTACCTTACCCGATCCACTTACTTTACTTTCCAATGACCGGCAATTTCCCTGCACATCAATATCTCCAGAACCTGAAACGTTCGCTTCCATCATTCCACTCGCATTTATTTCGATTCTTAAACTACCCGATCCGCTTACGTTCAAATCAAGATCTCCGGTTTTAATAAGTCCATCACTCACTAAATCACCCGAACCACTTACACTGATGGCCTCAATATCTTTCACGGTAATATAAACTGTGATTTTTTTGTCGTCCCAATCTCTCCATATTCTCCAACTATCTTCGCGACCAATGCTAAGACGACCCCCACTTACTTCGGTTTCAATTTTTGAGAGTACATCGTTATCCCCTTGCAATTCAACTTTCTGTACAGATCCCTGCTTCAAATAAAGTTTGCCGGGCACTCGAAAGGCAATTTTGGTGAAGGTGTCAACATTACGAGTTTGCTTGTTTTGAGCCAACACAAGTGTGAAGGCAAAGAGTAAGGCGATACTGGTGGTTATTATCTTTTTCATAAATTATTTATTTCTGTTTAAGAGACTACCAAAAGGGATTGAGGTTGCCTCGCGGTTAAGATTTTTTATCTGAAACCTTATTTCTTTCTTTACAGAGTTCTACGAAGCTTTTTAACATCTTAAATAGCTTATCAAGCGTAGTAGTAGGACGTAAAAAACAGAGTTTACGTTACAGTGGAAATCTTTTCTTTTCGTACGATTCAATCTTATTCTGAAGGCTATTATAAAGAGTCGGGAAGTAAATTTTTGGCTTTTGCCTACCCAGTAAGCTCAGAAGAGGAGATTAAGTCTAAAATTGAAGGGTTAAAGAAGAAATATTTTGATGCTACTCATCATTGTTTTGCCTGGGTGCTTGGCGCTGATAAATCTAAATTTCGGGCGGTGGATGATGGAGAGCCCAATCATTCCGCTGGAGACCCTATTCTCGGACAGATTCGGTCAAAAGAGTTGACTAACGTGTTGGTCGTTGTGGTTCGATATTTTGGTGGTACTAAGCTGGGAGTGGGTGGATTGATTCAGGCATATAAGTCCGCAGCCGAAGAAGCATTAAATCAAGCAACTATTATTGAAGAAGATGTAACCGAAAATTTTTTGATCCGATATCCTTATGACGAAACATCGGAGGTCATGCGGCTAGTAAAAGAATTTGAAACAAAAATCCTAAAACAAGAATATATGGAAGATTGTCTTTTGGAGATTCAGGTAAAACTGATTAATAAAGATTCATTACTAAGCAAAGTAGAATTGCTTCAAGCGCTGAGTCATGAAATAACTTTTGAACCTGTTTAAAAAACTTTATCTTTTCGGCTCTTCAATTTTTTTAATGAAAACCAGCAGACAAGCCGCCATCGGTTTTATTTTTGTTACTCTTTTGATCGATACCATTGGATTTGGAATAATCATTCCCGTGCTTCCTAATTTAATTATTGAAATGACTCACGGAACAACCAGTGAGGCGGCTCGCATTGGAGGCTGGTTGTTATTTGCATTTGCCATCGTTCAGTTTTTGTTTGCCCCAATTTTAGGTGGACTTAGTGATAGCATTGGGCGCAGACCCATTCTGCTAGGCTCTCTTTTTGGTTTTGGATTAGATTATATTTTTTTAGCATTTGCGCCAACCATCAGTTGGTTGTTTGTTGGGCGAATTATTGCAGGAGCGCTAGGCGCAAGTTTTACAACAGCTGCCGCTTATATTGCCGACATCAGTCCTCCTGAAAAGCGTGGTCAAAATTTTGGAATGATCGGGGCAGCGTTTGGACTTGGTTTTATTATAGGGCCGGCTCTTGGTGGCCTGCTTGGATCGTATGGGTCACGCGTTCCTTTTCTTGCAGCTGCAGGACTAAGTTTGCTTAATTGGTTATATGGCTTTTTCATTTTGCCGGAATCGTTAAAACCCGAAAACAGAAGATCGTTTGATTGGAAGCGAGCAAACCCAATTGGCTCTTTGCTCAACTTAAAGCGTTACCCCGTTGTACTTGGGCTTGTTGCTTCTTTGGTTTTGATTTATGTAGCTGCTCATGCGGTTCAAAGCAACTGGGCTTATTACACAATTGAAAAATTTAAGTGGGAGCCTGCCATGATTGGGGCTTCATTAGCAGCAGTCGGACTATTGATTGCGATTGTGCAAGGCGGTTTAATACGAATTATTATTCCTGCCTGGGGGCAGAAGAATTCACTTTATGTAGGCTTGTTACTTTATAGCTTGGGATTTTTCCTTTTTGCGGCTGCCACTGAAACCTGGATGATGTTTGCTTTCCTAATTCCCTATTGTCTTGGTGGAATTGCAGGACCAGCGATACAAGGAATTATTTCAACTCAGGTGCCGTCAAACGAACAAGGCGAATTGCAAGGAGCTTTAACAAGTTTAATGAGTGTAACATCCATTATTGGCCCACTGCTTAATGACACAATTATTCAGTGCCTTCACGGGAGAATCAGCTACCTATTATTTTCCGGGGGCACCAATGGTAATGGGAGGATTACTTACTCTAGTCAGTTTAGTTTTAGCCATGCGTGCCTTGGCAACCTTTGATAGTCCAAAGATTTAAAGTTGGTCAATCAATTTTTTGTAAATCTCTAAGCAAACCCAGGCATCCGTTGCCGCATAGCTAATTTGCTTTTCGTTAAATGTTTCAGCTTCCCAATTACTGGTTTGTGCACTTTTTGAAATCCGAAATCCTAACAGGAGTGCCGTTAATTTTTTTACACTTTCAACCTGTAAACCAGCCTGTTTGCTCATGTCTGCCAATTCAACAAATCCGGCAGGTTTGTAATGCTTTAATTTTTGCAAGCCCTTAATGTCATCGCGCAGAGCAACACCTGCTTTTAGAATTTTTTCATTCTCTAAAAAGTTGATAAGAGAACTGTGCATACCTGTTTGCTTGAGTCGAATTAAAAAAACAGCATCGGGTAATGCAATTTGGATAAGCGATACATGGTTATGCTGACCGCGAACAAATACCGGCTTGGTTTCCGTATCGAAACCTACAATTGTGTGTTTATTAATTTCTGCAAAGACGCGCGGTAAGTTTTTCTCCTCAGAGACTACTACAACCTTTCCTTCAAAGGCACCCAAAGGAAGTTCGTTAATCTCTTCATGGGTTATGGTTACGCGTTGGTTATTCTTTTGGGTCATCCAGCCTACGAATCTTAAAGTTTAAATAGGCCTGCAAAATAGTCATGAGCGGACTGATAATACAGAAAAAAGTATAGGGGGCGTAAACCATAGTAGCAACTCCCAGCACATTGGCCTGAGTAGCTCCACAGGTATTCCATGGTATGAGCACAGAAGTCACTGTTCCTGAATCTTCTAATGTTCGGCTTAGCACTTCAGGTTTTAATCCACGCTTGCGATAAGTATCGGCATACATGCGACCCGGAACGGCTATGGCCATATATTGATCAGATGCTGTAAAATTAAAGAAGATACAGGTGGCAGCGGTTGAGGCAACAAGCGAACCCGTTGAGTGGGCAAACTTGATGATTTGCTCAGCAATTGCTTTTAATAATCCACACGATT
>CAWBCB010000093.1:0-9788 GCA_963787095.1 uncultured Cytophagales bacterium
GATATGTACCTACTGGCGATGTTACAATAGCAGTTGTCGAGATTGAGGGGGCAACATCAATAACTGCTGCGCTTTCACTATTTACAAAACCAGAGTAACTAAATGTTAATGTTGGATTGGCAGCTCCATACGTTCTGCTTTGGTTTGTAGCAGTAACAGTAAGTATTACTTTCGTTACCGTGATTTGTGTTGTTGTTACCGGAACAGAATTATAGTTGACACCGTCTGTGGGCATAAAATTAACAGACAAAGTTTGGCCTGCTCCAGCATTTAATATCGTGCCTGCAGCAGGTGTATAAACAAATGTTCCGGCTACAGTAGCGGTAGCATTCAGTTGCGCAGCACTTAATGCCGTACCATACGTTATCGATGCCGGGTTAGACCAGCTAACAACCGGAGTTGCTTTCGTTATCGTAAGGGTGCCGTTTACATACGTGAACGTGTAGTTATTGTCCGATCCACCAGATGGTATGATAGGATAGGTACCTACTGCACTAGTTAGAAGGGCCGTAGTAGTTGCTGTTGCCGCAACATCAATCACGGCCGAGGTCTCTCCATTCACAAATCCAGAATAGGTAACTGTAAAAGTGGGATTGGCTGTATTATAAATTCGACTGGCATCCTGGGCAGTCGCTGTTACTGTCGCTTTCGATATCGTTAATATTCCTGATGTGTATAAGATAGTGTAATTATTATCCACGCCTCCTGACACTGTGATTGGGTATGTACCGACATTATTTAATATTGTGGCCGTTGTGCTAGCGGTGGGTGGGGTGTCGAGTACCGAAGAGTTCTCGCCATTCAAAAAACCTGTATAGTTAATTGTGAACGAAGGATTAGCTGCTCCATAAACCCGACTGGCATCTACTGCTATCGCGGTAACGCTAGCCTTTGATATTGTTAGGGTTCCTGATACATAGGTAAAATCATAATTGCTTGCAACTCCACCGGAAACTGTTATTGGATAGGGGCCTACCGCAGTAGTACCTATCGCGGTGGTAGCCGCTGAAGGCGCTGTATTTAAGACGGATGCATTTTCACTGTTTACAAAACCTGAATAACTTATCGTGAGAGTTGGGTTAGCTGCACCATACGTTCTACTTTGATTGTTGGCCGTTACAGTAAGCATAGCCTTGGTTACACTGATTAAAACGGTGGTGCCATTTACAACATTATAATTGGTACCGTCTGAGGGTGTAAAGTTTACTGACAACACCTGATTTGTACCAACATTTAATATTGTACCCAAGGCAGGGTGTATACGAATAGTACCCGCCACGGTAGCAGTTGCATTTAATTGTGTGGCACTTAAAGGGGTTCCATAAATAATGGATGCCGGGGTTGACCAACTAACAACGGGTGTTGCTTTTGTTATTGTAAGTGTGGCTGAAACATAATTAAAAGAATAATTATTATCTGAGCCACCTGAAACGGTAATTGGATACGTTCCAACATTGCTTGTGAGTATTGCTGTTGTAGTGGCTGTAGGTGTTACGTCAATATCTCCTGAGGTGTCTCCATTAACAAAGCCTGTGTATACAATCGTGAACGAGGGATTGGTTACATTGTATTCGCGTGTCTTATTCTCTGGGGTAGCTGTAACAACAGCTTTATCAACTGTAAGCTGTGTTGTTGTACCAATTACTGAATTATAGTTTGTGGCATCCGTTGGAATAAAGTCTACTGATAATGTTTGATTAACTCCTGAATTCAAAATAGAACCCAAGGCTGGGGAATAAGTAAAGATACCAGCTACGGGTGTGCTTGCATTTAGTTGGCTTCCTGTTAAAGCAGCGCCATAAGTTATCGATGCAGGAGGTGTCCACGTAATAAGGGGCGTTGCTTTAGTTACAGAAAGAGTTCCAGCGGTATACGTAAACGAATAGTTATTATCCAATCCACCTGAAGCTGTAATCGGATAAGACCCGACCGTACTGCCTGTAACAGCCGTTGTCGAAATTGAGGGAACCACGTCTATCACAGATGAATTATCACCTGCCACAAATCCACTGTAGCTTACCGTTAATGGCGGATTAACAGTCCCATATACTTTTGTTTTGTTATCAGCCGCAGCTGTAAGACTCGCTTTATTCACTAATAAAGTTTGGGGCACACTTGCTGCTGCGTTATAAGTTGCATCACCTGCCTGAGATGCCGTAATAGTTGCTGAGCCCGCCCCTACAATTGTTACTGTATTTCCGCTTATGGTAGCTACCAGGAGATTATCGCTAACATAGCTAACAGCTAGGCCTGAGGTTGCAGTTGCACCAAGAGCAAAACTTGCATCGCCATAGGTATTAGTGGGTAGCGGATTAAATGTTATTGTTTGATTGAGCTTTACACCCACCCCTTCCAGATTAATCTTGAACGGACTACTTAAATCATCACTAACGATATCAATTGTTGCAGTTCTTGTTCCACTTGCCGTTGGAGCAAAAGAAATGGTGAAACTGGTGGTTGCATTGGTGGCCAACGTATTTACCAACCCAGAAGTATTCAGAACAAAATCTGAAACATTAGCACCTGATAATAAAACTGATCCAATCGTTAAGTCTTCGGGGAGACCAATATTTTCTAAATCTACAGTGATGATAGCGGATGTGGACAAGAGATTGACACTGCCAAAATCTTGATTGGAGTTTGAAAGAATTGGAGTACCACCCACGCTTACCTTCAGTACAGGAAGGAATTCTAATTCATTATTATTAATTAAAGAAGACCTATTAGACGTAAAGGCGCCTAATGAAACAATGGCTAATAAAATTAGTATCCCTGTCGGGAGGATCCGAAATATGTTAAATCGATTAAAAAGCCGCATTTAAAAAAGCCGAAATATATAGACAACCACAATTATTAATTCCTTATCTATGAACTGTCACAAGTTAGATTCGCCAAAGCTCAAATCAGGTAATATTTACCTACAAACTTGTTGAATACCCCTGATGAATCTACAAAGTTAGGATAAAGAACCTGAGTTTATCCACTGAGAAATCTAAATGTAACTAGTACTTTCACCCCTTCAAATGACTCAAAAACAGTGATTAGTACATCTTTTATTCTTTTTTGGATCGGGGTAACCTTGGTTTTATACACCTATGTAGGTTATGGACTGATAATTTACATTTTGACCAAAGTTACAAGGCGAAGCAATTTACCTGATAATCAGGCAGATGAGTATTTTCCTGCAGTTACATTAATGATTGCTGCCTATAATGAGGAACGCTTCATTGAATCAAAGATTAAGAACACCCTGAGTCTTGATTACCCTGCAGAAAAATTGATGGTGTGGATTGTGGCCGATGGCTCCACCGATCACACAGTTGAAATATCAGAACGCTTTTCAGAAGTTAAGACTTTTCATCAAGCTGCCCGGATGGGAAAAATTCATGCAGTAAACAGGGTTATGAAATTGGTTGAAACACCTATTGTTATTTTTTCGGATGCTAACACAACCTTAAACCACGATGCAATAAAAAATATCGTGCGCCATTTCAAAGATGAAAAAGTAGGTGGCGTTGCTGGCGAAAAACAAATTGCAACTAATAAAGCGGATAATGCTTCAGGTTCGGGCGAAGGACTTTATTGGAAATATGAATCGGCTTTGAAAAAAATGGACTCTAACCTCACCACCGCCATTGGAGCTGCCGGTGAATTATTCGCCTTGCGAACCGAATTATATCACGAACCTGAACCTGATACCATCATAGAAGATTTTGTTACCTCTATGAAGATTGTTGCAAAAGGGTATCGTTTCGTGTACGAACCTAATGCATGCGCTATGGAAACAGCTTCAGCCACAATAAAAGATGAGTGGAAAAGAAAGGTGCGGATTTCCGGAGGCGGTATCCAGGCGATCATGAGATTACCCGAACTCTTAAATCCATTTCGTTATGGCTTGATTAGCTGGCAATATATTTCGCATCGGGTTTTACGATGGACGCTAGCCCCACTGGCACTACCCATTATTTTCATTACCAATATTTTACTTTTTAAGTATTCACTCTTTTATCAGCTCTGTCTTGTTGGTCAGTTGTTATTTTATTTTATAGCAGCTATTGGACATGTTTTGAGAGAAAAAAAGATTGGCATCAAAGGATTTTTTGTTCCTTACTATTTCTGCATGATGAATTTTTCCGTTTTTGCAGGTGTCGCTCGGCTGCTGCGCAAGCAGCAAACAGTTATCTGGGAGAAATCCGAAAGAGCCTAAGCGTAAGTTAACTCTTCCTATCTCCTTCCTCTAAAATTTCAGTAATTGAAGAAACAATGGTGTCCAATTTCTCTGCAGATTCCTGCAAGTGAGCATTTATAACCTGAAGATCTTCACTCATTGGTTGATCCTTAAATAAACTGACCAATCCTAAGATGCTGGCAACTGGACTTCGAAGTTTGTGCGCATTTATAAAAGCAGCATCTTCGAGTGCTTTATTTTTAATTTCCAATTCGGAAGTTCTTTCCTGAACCAACCGCTCAAGATTTTCATTTATATGTTTTATCTCTTTTGCTTGCATACGAATAGCTTCACTACTTGCTTTCAATGCAAGCCTTGCTCGAATTTCCTTGATAACAAGGTTATAACGGGTTTGAATTAAAACTCCTGTAAACAAACCCATCGCGGCAAGCAACAAACCACCATTCACAAAAAACTGGTTGAAAGTTAGATCTGGGTTTGTAGACAGAAAAAAAACAGTAGCAATTACCGAAACTATAATTATTGAAGCCGAGAATATCCATCGCCAAAGCACAAACATAGCAGCACCGAAAAGTAGCGCCATATAATTTAGATTTTGACCTAACACGTGATCAACATCAATTACACTATATACATACGCATTTTGAAGTGAGATTAATAAAAAGGGAATGGCAGCGATAATGTATGAAGGCAACTTTAGTTTTCTTCTTAAACTCAATGTAGCCATCGTAATAGCAGATACACTTAACCGAATGAAGAGTATTGATTGCCAGCTATCTGGAATATTAAAATAATCGGTGAGCACAAATATGGGATCCAAAATAACCGCAACCCATGCAATGGTAATATGAAATCTTGAAGAGGCTTGTTCAAGTTCAGGCCGCCACAAGTCTTGTGTTATTTGCCTCACTAAATCCAGATCACTCAGGTCCTTCTTCATAATGCAAAATAAATTTCTTTTTGAAATTTCTCTTTCATGTATCTTTGAATGGTATCAATTATTTACGATGCAAAATATACGGTTGGTTTTAGGAAGTGGTGGAGCGCGAGGCATGGCACACATAGGTGTTATTGAAGAACTCGAAAAACAAGGTTTTCAAATTAAAGAGGTAGTCGGTTGCTCAATGGGGGCAGTAGTGGGTGGTATTTATTGCGCCAATTATCTATCTGAATACAAACATTGGCTCATCAAACTTAGCCGCATGGATGTATTTAGGCTTCTCGACTTTACACTCTCAGCCCAAGGGTTTGTAAAAGGTGAGCGTGTTTTTAAATCTATTGAAGAGTTTATCGGTGATCATCAAATTGAAAATTTTAAAATACCATTCACGGCCGTAGCCTCCGATATCACGCATAAAAAAGAGGTGCACTATAAATCAGGAAGTTTATTCAAAGCATTGCGTTCGTCAATCGCTATACCGACTGTATTTACTCCCATACGGGAGGGCAAATCACAATTGGTAGATGGCGGAGTGTTAAACCCTTTACCCTTAAATCTCATAAAGAAAGAACCAGGTGATTGGGTAGTTGCTGTTAACTTAAATGCGGATATTCCTTACAAACCAAGCGCAAGTTTGTCCGATGAGAATAAAGAACGCGCCTACTACCTTAAAATGTTTGATAGTATGATGGCAGTGTTACCTAAATTTGAAACCAGTAAGGAAGAGACAGTTGTTAGTCTTGGGCTTTTTGATTTGCTTAACAGGTCTTATGAACTAACACAAGATCGTCTTACTGAGTTAATGATTGATGTTCATAAGCCTGACTTGGTTATCAACATCTCACGCGATGCCTGCGGTGTATTTGAATTTTATCGGGCCAACGAAATTATTGAAGAAGGTCGCAAAGCTTTTCATAAAGCATATGAGCAACATCAGGCGCATGATGTTACACCTGATTAATTTGCTTACCTTTGCGCATCACTCCTCCAAATTCCCGCAGAAAGTACCTTTTTGCGTAGCCGCTCAGGCGGAATTAGAGCCAAGAGGCGTCTTAATTAAACAATTACACGGTCACCGTGCATTCTAAAAACAAAACATGTCATTCGAAAAATTAAATCTCATTGAGCCTATTTTAAAGGCTCTGCAGGCCGAAGGTTACACAAAACCCACACCTATTCAAGAACAAGCAATTCCAGTTTTACTGGAACGTAAAGACCTTTTGGGCTGTGCTCAAACAGGCACCGGAAAAACAGCGGCCTTTGCAATTCCTATTCTTCAACTTCTTCATCAAGACGAACTTTACAAGAAAGGACCTGCCGGAATAAAAACGTTAATCCTTACCCCTACCCGCGAGTTAGCCATTCAGATTGGTGAAAGCTTTGATGCTTATGGTAAGCTTCTAAAAATCAAAAACACGGTAATTTTTGGTGGTGTACCTCAACGTTCTCAAACCGATGCCTTGCGTGCCGGTGTGGATGTGCTGATTGCAACACCAGGTCGCTTACTCGATTTGATGGATCAACGCTTTGTACGATTAGATCAACTTAAAATGTTTGTACTGGATGAAGCCGATCGTATGTTGGACATGGGTTTTATTCATGATGTTAAAAAGATCATTACTAAAATACCTTCCAGGCGCCAAACTATTTTCTTCTCGGCAACTATGCCTGCCGAAATTTCAAAACTGGCAGATACAATTTTAACAAATCCAGTACGCGTAGAAGTAACTCCAGCATCTTCCACCGCTAACACGGTAAAACAGGAAATGTATTTTGTAGATAAAAACAATAAGCGTTCTCTCCTACTACACTTGTTAAAAGATGATGCAATTAATACTGCATTAGTTTTTACGCGCACGAAACATGGAGCTGATCGTGTAGCAAAAGATTTGAACCGCGCAGGAGTATCTGCGGAAGCGATTCATGGTAACAAATCTCAAAATGCACGCCAGCGCGCACTAAGCAATTTCAAATCTCAAAAAACACGAGTGCTCGTTGCAACGGATATCGCAGCCCGTGGAATTGATATTGATGAGCTTTCACACGTAATCAACTATGAAATTCCTAACATTCCTGAAACATATGTGCACCGCATTGGACGCACAGGGCGTGCAGGAGCCAGTGGTATTTCTATTTCTTTTTGCGATGGCGAAGAAAGAGCTTATTTGAAAGATATTCAGAAGTTAATTGGCAAGCCTGTTCCGTTGGCAGAAAATAATCCCTATCCAATGAGTCAGTCGGCATTGAGCAAACCTATCGAAGCGCCAAAGCCACAGCAGCAACAAAGACGTCAGGGAGGATTCAAGCGACCAACATCAGGTTCGTTTAAATCTTCGAATTCATCCTCTTCAAATTCGTCCTCTTCGAATAAGCCTAGATCAAATAACTCAAAGCCAGCTAGTTCTTCAGCTTCATCACCTTCAAGAAGACCGGGCAGAGATTGGAGGAGTATGTCGCAAGAATCGAATTATTAAAATACCAATTGAAAATTGACAATGGACATTTGACAATATTTGATTGCAATTTCAAATTGTTCTCATTGTCAACTGTCCATTGTTAATTGTCAATTCATTCACATGAAGATTGGTCTTCTCTCTGATACTCATAGTTATCTCGATCCAAAAATTTTTGAGCACTTTAAACAGTGTGATGAGATTTGGCATGCCGGTGACATTGGTGATCGCTTAGTTGTTGATGAACTAGAAAAAGCAAAACCACTGCGTGCTGTTTTTGGAAACATTGATGATAAAGATATGCAAGTACGTTATCCAGAAGATAGCTGGTTTTCCTGCGAAGACCTTACGATTTGGATGACACACATTGGAGGCGCACCACCCAATTATAATCCCAGAATAAAGAAAGTATTGAAATCAAAAGTACCGGATATTTTTATCTGTGGTCACTCACATATTCTGCGCGTAAAGAAAGATCCAAACTATAAGAATATGCTTTACTTAAATCCGGGGGCAGCCGGCAGGCATGGATTTCATCTCATTAAAACCATCCTTCGGTTTGAAATTGTTGGAAAGGATATAAAGAATATGGAAGTGATTGAGCTTGGGAAGCGCGGGGCGATTGATCCTACTTAAGACTCAAAACAAAAAAAGCCCAGCGTCTTGCCAGGCTTTTCAATATCGACTAATCGATTAATCTTATTTGGCCAATTTAGCCTTGAATTCTTCTTTGATTTTTTCAATATCCACAGACTTAACAACAGGCTTGAATCCTTGATTCTTTAAATCAGTTCTTCTGCGGGCTGATTTTCCTTTATCCTTGCGGCCTTTTCTCTTCAATCGGGTAACTGACATGATCTTTGTGTTTTAAAGGGTGCAAAAATAATCAGGTTTTGTAATTTATTGCCACAGATTCGCAGATTATTTCAATTTAAACCACAAAAAGTACCAATTGATGAGTATTCACAACATTTGTGAAGGATTAAGCGCACATGCAATCTGTGATTCTGTGGCTAAGTGACTAAATTGCCTCGTTTTATTATGGAAAAACCATCTTTACCAAAAGGCACCCGCGACTTTGGCCCAGTAGTAATGGCCAAGCGCCAGTTTATTCTGGACTCTATTAAGAAAGTATTTCAGAAATATGGCTTCCAGCCGCTGGAAACTCCCGCTATGGAAAACCTGAGCACCCTTACGGGGAAATATGGGGATGAAGGTGATCAGTTGTTGTTTAAGATTCTTAACTCAGGTGATTTCTTAAAGGAGTATAAAATTAGAGCCATAGTTCAAGACGATGTAACAAAACCAATCATAGAAAAACTTGCAAGAATATCTAAGAAGACAAATTTTTCGACTTTCAAAGAGAAAATCTCTGAAGTAAGGAGTGAAGACTATTCAGGGAAAATGAATGATGATATTTTCAAACAATTCGAAGATTTCTATTCAGTTAACCAAATTGCAGTCGATGTACTGTATAATCAATTATCTATCAACTCACTGTCAGAAGAACATTTTGTTGATTCAATGGTTCAGCTTTTTGATGACTTTCGTACCAAGGATTTTATACGAACTACGAATTCTAAAGAACTTGTATCTGATGACATCATTTCCATTTCCGAAAAAGGCCTCCGCTACGATCTCACTGTTCCCTTTGCTCGCTATGTGGTAATGAACCGTCATGAGATTGCGTTGCCTTTTAAGCGTTATCAGATACAACCTGTGTGGCGTGCAGATCGTCCACAAAAAGGAAGGTATCGCGAGTTTTATCAATGCGATGCGGATGTGGTAGGAACTGATTCATTAATCTGTGAAGCAGAAATCATTTTAATGATCAAAGAAGTATTCAAGTCATCGGAATTCAAAATTATTCAATCAAAATTAATCACCGTGGCATTCTTTCCGGCTTGGCAGCTATAGTTGGCTCTTTAGACAAGCAATATGATCTATTTACAGCAATTGACAAACTTGATAAAATAGGAGAGTTAAAAGTTAGGGAAGAACTTATTGCAAAAGGTTTTTCAGATAGCAGTCTCAACACATTATTCGAAGTCCTCAATTACTCTGGTGGAAATAAGATTGCTTACTTAACTGAAAAATTTATTGGATCCGAGGTTGGTAATAAAGGCATTTCTGATCTTAATGAGGTTTTCAATCTTCTTAAAGATTATGGATCAAATCATGATAATATCGATTTTGATATTGCTCT